>JADZBR010000302.1 GCA_020852035.1 Caulobacteraceae bacterium | reverse complement strand
CGCGGCGGGCGCCTGCAGCTGCCAGCCTCCGCGGGCCTGGGCGCGGCTGAACAGCCAGGCGGCGAGCGCCAGCACGATGGCGGCCGCCAGCAGCCGGGCCAGCGCCATTGGCCCGGCCTGCAGGGTCAGCACCCAAACCAGCCAGGCGGCGGCGGCGTACATCGGAAAGGCCAGCACCGCCTTGAATGTCCCCATCCAGGGGCCGGGCCGCGGCAGGCGGCTCCGCAGCGCCGGGACGAAGGCGATGGCCACGAACGGCGAGGCGAAGCCCAGCCCCAGGGCGGCGAACACCGCCAGGGCGGCCGGCTCGCTCTGGGTCAGCGCCCAGCCCAGCGCCGGCGCCATGAAGGGCGCGGTGCAGGGCGCGGCGACCACCACCGCCAGCACCCCGGTGAAGAAGGCGCCGGCCAGGCCGCCGCGGGCGGCGAGCCCGGAGCCGACCCCCTGCGCCGCGGTCCCGACCTCGAAGACGCCGGAGAGGTTCAGCGCCACCAGCAGCATCAGCAGCGCCAGCGCGGCCACCACCGGCGGCGACTGCAGCTGGAAGCCCCAGCCGACCGCCCCGCCCGCCGCCTTCACCGCGATCAGGGCGGCGGCGAGGGCGACGAAGCTGATCAGCACGCCGGCGAGGAAGGCCAGGCCCTGCGTCTTGGCCGCCCGTTCGTCGTGGCCGTGGCCGGCGAGCGAGGCGGCCTTCATCGCCAGCACCGGGAAGACGCAGGGCATCAGGTTGAGGATCAGCCCGCCCAGCAGGGCGAACCCCAGCGCCAGCGGCAGGCCCAGGCCCCCGCCCGAGCCGCCCGCGCCACGGGCCGGCGGGCCGAGGCCGGCGGCCCCGGCCGGCGGCGGGCCGCGCGCGGCGCTGATCTCGTAGGCCTTGTCGCCCACGGTCAGCACGCCCGTCAGGGTGGTCGGCGGCGAGGCGCCCTGGAAGGCGTAGCCGGGGACGATGGTCAGGGTCAGGCCCTGCGGGCCGCGCTCGATGGCCTGCGGCTTGGCGTGGTCGATGACCGTCGACTCGAAGGGGAAGAAATAGGCGTCGGCGACGTCCGCCCCGGCCAGCGGCGCGCCGGCGACGGCCAGGCTGAGGCCCGCCCCCTGCGGCTGGAAGGCGGCGGTCAGGGCCGCCGGCCGGGGCGCGGCGTCCAGGGCGGCCTGGATCGGGCCGCTCCAGCGGCGGTCGGGCGGCGGCGCGGCCGCGGTCACCGTCAGGGCGATCTCGAGCCGGGCGTCCTCGGGAATGCAGATGTCGGCGCAGACCAGGAAGGCGGCGGCGGCCTTCAGGACGACGGGTTCCCCCGGCTGGGCGCCCGCCGGCGCGGTGATCCTGATCGGCAGGAGCACTTCGCCCGCATAGCCGTAGTTCATCAGCGGGCCGGGGGGTTGGCGATGCGGCGTGGCCCAGACGAAGTCGCCGGCCTGCCAGCCCGCGGGCATCGTCCAGGCGATCTTGGTGGCCTCGCCGCTGTCGCCGGAATTGCGCCAGTAGGTGTGCCAGCCCTTGTCGATCTTCTGGCGCAGCGCCACCCAGGTCGAGCCGCCGGCCTGGACGCCCTCGGTCTGGGCGACCAGTTCGGCGGTCAGGTGGCCGGTGTCCACCGGCGCGGCGCGCGCGGCGCCGGCCAGGGCCAGGAAGGCGAGAAGGGCAGCGATCAGGCGGGGCATCGGGCTCGCGAAGGCCGTCGAAGGGGCGTCCAGCTATATGGCGCGCGCGGCCTTGCGCGCAAACGGCTCGACTCGGCCGCGCCCGGCGGCATGATTCCGATTCGGCGCAAGATCAGGATCCGCGGATGCCCGGAAACTTCGACGACATCGAGATCGGCCAGGTGGTGCATCTGGGCGAGGTGGTGATCGAGCCGCAGATCCTCGACGCGTTCATAGCCGCTTTCACGCCGGGCTGGACGGCCGATCGCGGGGCGCCGGACTCCATGACCTACGCCATCTGGCACCGGCTGGACGCGGTGGCCTCCACCGCCTGGCCGCAGACCAAGCGCCTGGGCGTCGACGCCCTGCGCTGGGCGCGCAACCCGCCGGCGGGCGAGACCCTGCGCGGCCGCATGACGGTGATGGCCAAGGACCCGGTGGGCGAGGGCAAGGGCATCGTCATCGCCCAGCACGACCTTTTGGACGGCGAGGGCCGGCTGGTGTTCTCCTGCCTGACCCGGAGCGTCTTCGCGCGGTGACCCCGCCTTCTCCCGGTCGGGAGAAGGAAAGACGCGCCGTAAGGCGCGGCGAGGACGAGGGCTTACGACCTTTCCGGATAGGCTTGAGGCCCTCACCCTCCCGCCGGCGTCGCCGGCGGGTTTCCCTCTCCCCGTCGGGAGAGGGATGCTAGGCGTTCGCCGCCTGCGGCTGGGCCTTGGCCTGGCGGTCCAGCTGGATGGCGATCAGCCGGTCCCAGCCGGTCAGCGACATGATGTGTGCGTGAATCTGAGCCAGGGCGCCGTTCTCCAGCAGTTCCTTCACCTTCTCGGCCGGCAGCGTGCGGAGCTTGTCTTCGGAAACCGCGAAGAACTCGGCGATCAGCTGGCGCTCACCAGGCGTGCCATCCGGGTTCATCGGCTGGAAGGCGGCCTCGCGGGTCTCGAAGAGATCGAGGTCCTTCAAGAGCTGCACGAAGGACTCGGTGCGCCGGCGCTCGACTTCGTAGTCGTTGCAGAACTGCATGCAGTTCTTGGTGTATTCGGTCGGCTCGCCCTTGTCGTCGAAGAACGGGCTGTCGGGATTCTCGCCGACCAGCTCGTTGGCGCGGTCAATGCACAGCACCAGTTGCTCGCGCGCCTGGTCGTTGGCGAAGACGAAGGGGAAGCGGCGGATATAGGCCGGGATATAGACCCCGACCTGGTAGGCGCCGTCGTCATCCACGAACATGTTCTGGCCGGCGTTGAGGCCGAGCACGGCGGCGGGCATGCGCTCCTCGCCGATGAAGATCACCGGCCCGGAGAGGGCGTAGAGCGCGAACTCGGTGACGTTCAGCGGCACCACGTGGGCCACCTTGGCGAAGGCGAAGGGGTTGGCTCTCTGCTTCAGGCCCAGCTTGCCGTGGGTCTGGGGATTCAGCGGCTCGGGCTGGGAATAGAACAGCACGCTGCCGGTGATCTCGCCCATGCCGGGCGCGGGTTCGTTGGCCATAGTGAAGAAGCTCTGCGTTGGGCTGGCGAGCCGGACCACCCGGTGCGGCTCGCGAAGGAGCGCGGTGTCTAGCCGATCCCTCCCCTATCGGCAAATCCCGCGACAACGCGCCTTGCGCCCGGTCGGCCGCGCCGCTTCAATCCGCCGCATAAATTTTTCAGGGAGGCCATTTCAGATGCCCATCTTCTATCCAGACATCCTCGATCAGAAGACCGCGCCCAGGACTTTCACCTACGGCGACAAGGACGTGATGCTCTATGCGCTCGGCATCGGCCTGGGGCGCGACCCGATGAACGAGACCGAGCTTCCGTTCGTCTACGAGAAGGGCCTGAAGGTGGTGCCGACCGCCGCCACTGTGCTCGCCTCGGGCATGCGCGGCCAGGCCGGCCCCGCGCCGAAGATGCCGGACGGCCATCGTCCCAGTCAGATCAACTTCCTGATGGTGGTGCACGGCGAGCAGAAGGTGGAGTTGCATAAGCCGCTGCCGACCAGCGGGACCTTCACCGCCGAGGGACGCACCATCGGCGCCTTCGACAAGGGCGAGGGCAAGGGCGCGGTGATCATCAACGAGACCACCTGGAAGAACGAGGCGGGCGAACTGGTCGCCACCCTCACCGGCTCGACCTTCGCGCGCGGCGACGGCGGCTTCGGCGGCCCGTCGGAAGGCGCGCCGGAACCGCACGAGACGCCGGCCCGCAAGGCCGACTTCTCCATCGACTTCGAGACCCGCGAAGACCAGGCGCTGCTCTATCGGCTGAACGGCGACCGCAACCCGCTGCACTCCGACCCGGAGTCGGCGCGCCGCTCGGGCGTCCAGCGGCCGATCCTGCATGGGCTGTGCACCTACGGCATCACCTGCCGGGCGGTGCTGCAGGGGATCACGAACTTCGATCCGGACCGGATCTTCAGCCACCAGGCGCGGTTCTCGGCGCCGGTGATCCCGGGCGACGTCATCACCGTCGACATGTGGCAGGACGGCAAGGTGATTTCCTTCGAGGCGCGGGTTAAGGACCGGGGCGCGACCGTGATCAAGAACGGCAAGACGGTCCTGCGATAGGCGAAGACGGCACAGGGGGCTCGGGATGCGGTTCTGGTTCATTGCGACGGCGGGAATGCTGGCCGCCTGCACGGCGACGCCGGCCGCGCAGACGCATCCCGACGTGGCCAGCGCCGTGGTGCGCGGCGCTGGCGGATACCTGCCGTCCGGCGCCATAGACGCGACCAGCCTCATCGGCCCGCCCCCCGCCCCCGACTCCAAGCGCGGGATCGCCGACCGCGCCTTCTTCGACGAGAGCCGGGCGCTGAAGGACACGCCCCGCTGGCGGCTGGCGGCGCGCGACAACGACCTGACCGGCGGCGGGGCGCTGAAGCGCTACGCCTGCACGCTCGGCAAGGAGATCAGCCCGCAGGCGACGCCGGTCACGCTGAGGATGCTGGTGCGGATGATGGGCGACGTGCACAGCGTCGGCACGCCGCCCAAGCAGTTCTATGATCGCAAGCGCCCGTTGATCGGCAACGACGCCCCGCTGTGCGTGCCGCGCGAGGACTGGATGCGGACCAACGCCTCCTATCCGTCGGGCCATTCGATGATCGGCTGGTCGTGGGCGCTGGTGCTGGCCGAAGCCTCGCCCGAGCACGCCCAGGCCCTCTTCCAGGACGGCATGGAGTTCGGCCGGAGCCGGGCGATCTGCGGCGTCCACTTCCAGAGCGACATCGAGGCCGGGCGCACCCTGGGCGCGGCGATGGTGGCGCGGCTGCATACCGACCCGGCGTTCCTGGCCGACCTGGCGGCGGCGAAGGCCGAACTCGCGGCCTCGACCACGCCGGCGGGCGGCTGCGAGGGCGGGTAGCGGCGGGCGCCAGGGCCTAAATCCTCCCCCTCCCCCTCCCCGATTGCATGGGGGAGGATTTGTGCGTCAGCGCGCCTCGGCCAGGTCCACCTGCGGCACGGCCTGGGCCAGGCGGCCGCCGAGGCGGATCGGCTCGATGCGGCGGGCGAGACCGCTGGCCGGGTCGGTCTCCACGAAGACGCCGCAGACCGTGGCCGGCCCCTCGGCGGGCTTGTAGCGGCCGCCGGAGATGCGGGTGGTGAAGCGGCGCAGCGGCTCTTCCTTCTGGTTGCCGATGACGCTGTCGTAGTCGGCGCAGGCGCCGGCATCGGTCTGATAGGCGGTGCCGCCGGGAAGGATCTGGCAGTCCGCGGTCGGCACGTGGCTGTGGGTGCCCACCACCAGGCTGGCGCGGCCGTCGCAGAAGTGGCCCATGGCCATCTTCTCCGACGTCGCCTCGGCGTGCATGTCGACGATCACCGCGTCGGCCACCGCGCCCAGCGGGCAGGCGTCCAGCTCGGGGTCGACGGCGGCGAAGGGGTCGTCCAGGGCGTCCATGAACACCCGGCCCAGCAGGTTGATCACCAGCACCCGCTTGCCCGACGGGGTGTCGAACAGCTGCGAGCCGCGCCCCGGCGCGCGCGACATCGCCGGATAGTTCAGCGGCCGGATCAGCCGGGGCTCGCGGACGATGTAGGTCATCGCCTCCTTCTGGTCCCAGGAATGGTTGCCCAGGGTCAGGCAGTCGGCGCCGGCGTCGAACAGCTCGCGCGCCGTGGCCTCGGTGATCCCGAAGCCGGCGGCGGCGTTCTCGGCGTTGATGATCACGAACTCCAGGTCCAGCGCGCGGCGCAGGCCCGGCAGGTGCGAGGCCAGGCCATCGCGGCCCGAGCGCCCGACCACGTCTCCGAAGAAGGCAAATCTCATCGGGTTTCTCTAGCGACCGGGATGAACCCCGTCTCTGTCAGAATGGCGTCGAGGCGCTGGTCGTGTTCGTCCATGGGGATTTCGGGCAGTTCCTGCGCCGCGTAGGCGAGGCCGATGACAAGCACCGGCCGCACCGCGCGCAGCGCCGCG
>JADZBR010000301.1 GCA_020852035.1 Caulobacteraceae bacterium | reverse complement strand
GGCCGAAGGCGTCGAGGGCGACGATGAAGCCGGCCAGCGACAGCATGGCGGTGGTGGCGATGGCGATGCCGAACAGGCCCGCCAGGTTGTAGGTGACGATGATGCCGACGATGATCACCAGCGCCGGCAGGGCGGTGGATTCCAGCGACATGGCCAGGCCCTGGATCACGTTGGTGCCGTGGCCGGAGACCGAAGCCTTGGCCACCGACTTCACCGGGCGGAAGCCCGTGCCGGTGTAGTACTCGGTGATGACCACGATCAGGGCGGTGACCACCAGGCCCACCAGGCCGCAGTAGAAGAGGCTCATGGCGTCGAAGGTGCGGTCGGCGACGGTCAGCGGCTCGGTGACCAGCGAGGTGGTCACCCAGTAGAGCGCCGGCACCGACAGCACGCCGGTGACGATCAGGCCCTGGTAGAGCGCACCCATGATGTTGCCCGACTTGCCCAGGCGCACGAAGAAGGTGCCGACGATCGAGGTGACGATGCAGACCGCGCAGATGGCCAGCGGCAGCAGCATCAGGTTGCCCAGCACCGCAGAGCCGCCGAAGAAGATCGCCGCCAGCACCATCGTGGCGACGGTGGTCACCGCATAGGTCTCGAAGAGGTCGGCGGCCATGCCGGCGCAGTCGCCGACGTTGTCGCCCACGTTGTCGGCGATGGTGGCGGCGTTGCGCGGGTCATCCTCGGGGATGCCGGCCTCGACCTTGCCCACCATGTCGCCGCCGACGTCGGCGCCCTTGGTGAAGATGCCGCCGCCCAGACGGGCGAAGATGGAGATCAGGGACGCGCCGAAGCCCAGCGAGACCAGGCCGTCGATCACGTGGCGATCGGACGACTCCAGCCCGGCCGCGCCGGTCAGATAGGCGTAGTAGCCGGCGACGCCGACGAGGGCGAAGCCCGCGACGAGCAGGCCGGTGATCGCGCCCGAGGTGAAGGCGACCGAGAGGCCCTTGCCGAGGCTCTCGGACGCCGCCTGGGCAGTGCGCACATTGGCCCGCACCGAGATCAGCATGCCCGCGAAACCCGCCGCGCCCGAAAGCACCGCGCCGATCAGGAAGCCGATGGCCGCGGTATGGCCGATCAGAAAGAAGAGCGCGACGAGCACCACCACGCCGACGATGGCGATGGTCATGTACTGGCGGCGCAGATAGGCCTGCGCGCCCTCCTGGATCGCCGCGGCGATCTCCTGCATTCGCTCGGTCCCGGCGGACCGTTTCATCAGCGCGGCCGACTGGACGGCGCCGTAGACGACCGCCAGCAAGCCGGCGACGATCACCAGCAATAAGGTTGAACTCATCGAAATAGCGCCCCTTCACGTTCTGCGCGGAGGGGCGTTCGCAAAGGCGCCGATGCGGCGAGCACGTTTTCCGCCCCTCTTATGGTTAGGCGTGTCACCCGCGTAGCAACCGCCCAAAAGACGCCGGAACCTGCCAAAGAAGGCGAGCGGGCGCAACGCCTTCACTAAAGGGGCGAAATCAGCCCTTGCGGCGGGGGCTCGCCACCTGGTGCTGGGGGGCCTGGGAGGTGACGACGACGGAGGTGATCACGCCCGGCCCGGCGATCGCCGCGGCCTCGCGCAGCAGAGCGGATTTCAGGCGGGCCTCGTCGATTCGCGAGTAGTCGTCCGGCGGGTTCAGCGGCGTGCGATGACCCAGCCGCACCAGGGCGTCGCGAAAGAACGGCTCCTTGGCCCGCAGCTTGGCCGCGTCGGCCGAGGGAGCGAGATTCAGGCGCACATAGACGAAGGCGTAGTTCACCAGCCGCCCGTCGCCGACGATCGGCAGGCCCACTGGCGAAAGATCGACGTACTGACCGGCCTGCGCCTTCTCTTGTTTCGGCGGCGACGAAGCCTGGGCCGGGGCGGTCGCGGCCGCGAGGGCCAGGGCGAGGACGAGACGGCGCATGAGCCGAGCTTCACGCCGATTCCTTGCCGCCGGCTTATCAGATGCTCAAAGGCGCCCGGCGTCGGCCAGCCGGTCCACCAGCCAGAGCCGCGCCGGCGGCAGCGGCCGGTTGAGCGGGGCGAAGACGAAGGCTTCCAGGAAATGGGCGGTGAGGTCGAGCCCGGCGCGCACGTCGCCCGCCGCCAGGCCCGCCTGTGAGGACAGCAGGAACCCGGGCAGAGGCAGGAGCCGGTCCTTGTAGGGCTCGCCGGCTTCGCGCGAGACCGCCCGGCCGGTGCGCGGGCTGACGTAGACCAGATCGTCCACCACGCCGGTGGCGGCGCATTTGGAGAGGTCGAGTCCGAAGCCGAGATCCTGCAGGAGGCCCGCCTCGAAGCGCACGAACACCGCCGGCCAGATCTCCGGATGGACCAGGGCGCCGACCAGGGCCTCGAAGGCGTGGAAGGCGCCGGGGTGCGGCTCGCGCTCCACCAGGGCGCCGGCGGCGACCGCGGCGGCGGCTGACAGCCCGGCCAGGGCGAGCGGATCGTCGAACAGCGCCGACGGCCCCTCCCCCACCGGTTCCAGCGCCGCCGAGCCGAGCTGGTCGGCCACGCGGGCGCGATACTTGGCGCCCACCTTGGCCCCCGCCTGCAGGAACGGCCGCATCCGCCGGGAAGCGCCGCCGGCGACGTGCGCCGCCCACTTGCCGTGGCGCTCGGTGAGAAGCTCGACGATCGCGCCGGTCTCGCCATGCGCGCGCGCCGTCAGCACGAAGGCGTCGTCTTCCCATTCCATCGGCGCCTCAGGGCTTGGCCTTCGCCTCGTGGGCCTTGATCTGGGCGGTGAAGCCGTCCGCCAGGTCGTTGGGGATCGGGAAGCTCAGCACGTAGTGCGAGACCTTCCAGCCGCCCTCGCCCTTCACCAGCGCGCCGGAGCCGCGCGCCGTGCCGTAGCTCTGGCTGTCCAGCACCTCGTCGAACCAGGCGATGCAACGGCACGCGCCGGGCGCGATAGTCACGTGCCGATTCCGGGCCTTGTAGGTCCAGCCCTTGCCTTCGGCGAAGCGCGGGGCGGCGTAGGCTTTGAACTCGGGAACCGTCCAGCGCTCGGTCACATCGGTGCCGATGAAGACGCCGTCCGGGGTGAAGAGGTCAAAATAGGTCTCGCCATCCGCCCGCGCTGCGGCGGCGTGGAAGGCGTCTAGCATCGCGGCGACCTGTTGCTCCGGCGATTGCGGGGCGATCTCGGTGGCTGAAGCCGGCGCGGCGAACAGCGCCAAGGCGGCGGCGAAGGCGGTCAGGTCACGCATCGAATTCGAGCCCCACGTCCCCATAGAACTGCCGCCGGTCCTGCCAGCGTTCGTCGACCTTGACCGTCAGGAAGAGATGCACCGGCCGGTCCAGCAGCCCGGCGAGCTCCTCGCGTGACTTCTGGCCGATCCACTTCAGGGTCTGGCCGGCCTTGCCAAGTACGATCGGCCGCTGGCTCTCGCGCTCCACATAGATGGTCTGCTCGATGCGCACGCCGCCGTCCTTGCGCTCCTCGAAGGCCGTGGTCTCGACGGCAGCGGCGTAGGGCAGCTCCTCGTGGACGCGCAGGAAGAGCTTCTCGCGCGTCACCTCGGCGGCCAGCAGGCGCACCGGCAGGTCGGCGGTCTGGTCCTCCGGATAGAGCCATTCCCCTTCCGGCATCAGCCCGGCGAGGCGGCGTTTCAGGTCGTCGACGCCCGCGCCGGTGGCGGCCGAGATCATGAAGACCTCTGAATAGACGCCGGTGTCGAACAGCCGCTGGGTCAGGCCCAGCAGGTCGTCGCGGCGCATGCCGTCGATCTTGTTGAGGCCCAGGATGGCCTGGCGCCCGGCCTTGTTCAGGCCCTCGACGATAGATTCCACATCGGCGGCCGAGCGGCGGTCGGCGGCCTTGGCGCCGGGCTTCGAGGCGGCGATCTCGGCGACGGCGTCCACCAAGTGTACCACGGCGTCGGCGTCTTCGGCGCCTCCCCACGCCGACCGGACCATCGCGCGGTCCAGCCGGCGGCGAGGCTGGAAAATGCCGGGCGTGTCGACCAGCACGATCTGCGAGGCCCCCTCGAGCGCCACGCCGCGCACGGGGAAGCGGGTCGTCTGCACCTTCTGGGTGACGATGGAGACCTTGGCGCCCACCAGGCGGTTGGTCAGGGTCGATTTGCCGGCGTTGGGCGCGCCGATGATGGCGGCGAAGCCGGCGCGGGTCTGGCTCATGGCGGGCCTTCGCGGTTGAGCAGCATGGCGAGGGCGGCGGCCTTCTCGGCGTCCTGGCGGGAGGGACCTTCGGCGACCTCCTCGGGGAAGCCGTCGAGGCTGACGCCGACAGCGAACGTCGGCGCATGATCCGGCCCCGTGCGGGAGACGATGCGGTAGGCCGGCAGCGGCAGGCTCCGCGCCTGCGCCCATTCCTGCAAGGCGGTCTTGGGGTCCTTGGGCCCCGCGCCGCCGAGGTGTTCGATCTCGCCGGACCAGAACTGGTTGAAGAACGCCCGCGCCCTCGGCAGGCCCGCGTCGATGTAGATCGCCGCCATCAGCGCCTCGCAGGCGTCGCCCAGCACGTTGTCGCTGTCGCGCAGGCCGATCTTGGTTCCGCCTTCGCCCAGCTTGAGCGCCGGGCCCAGGCCGATTTCGCGCGCCACCCGCGCGCAGGTGCGGCCGTTGACCAGAGCGGCGACCCGGCGGGACATCTCCCCTTCCCTGGCCACCGCGTCCATCGCCATCACCCGCTCGGCGGCGAGCAGGTTCAAGACCCGGTCGCCGAGGAACTCCAGGCGCTGGTTGTGCCGCACGGGCTTGCCCATTCCCGCCGTCGAGGCATGGGTCAGGGCGCGCTCATAGAGCTCGCGGTCCTGGAAGGTGTGGCCGATCCGGCGCTCCAGCTCGGCGGCGGCTTCGGCGCGCGGCTTCACGTATTCAGGTTGCGGAAGAAGCGGCTGGGCCGCGCCTCGGTGAACCAGGTCCACGGCTTGAACAGCGAGGCTTCGCGGTTCCACGACAGCATGATGATCGGCGCCTTGCCGACCAGGTTCTCCTCGGGAACGAAGCCGACGCCGATCTCCTTGGGCACGCGGCTGTCCAGGGAGTTGTCGCGGTTGTCGCCCATGAAGAAATAGTGGCCCTGCGGCACGATGAAGACGCCGGTGTTGTCGACCTCGCCGTCGGGGCCGAAGTCGTGGGCCGTGAAGGTGGCGCCGCCCGGCCCGGGCAGGGTCTCGCGATAGCGGTCGACCGGCCGCTCGTAGCCGCCGCCGACATCCCAGGTGATCGGGGCCAGCGGCGCGTCCTTCACCTGGACGCCGTTGATGATGATGTGCCCGTTCGTCACCTGCACCCGGTCGCCGGGCAGGCCGATCAGGCGCTTGATGTAGTCGGTCTTGTTGTCGCGCGGCAGCTTGAAGACGACGATGTCGCCCCGGTCGGGCGTGCGGTCGAAGATGCGGCCGTGGAACAGCGGCGGGCTGAACGGGATGGAGTGCTTCGACCAGCCGTAGGACCATTTGGAGACGATGATGTAGTCGCCTTCCAGCAGGGTCGGCTCCATCGAGGCCGAAGGGATGGTGAAGGGCTGGAAGAGCAGCACGCGCAGCACCAGGGCGATCAGGAGGGCGTAGACGACGGTCTTCACGATCTCGACCATCTCGCCGACCGCGCCCGGCTTCTCAGGCTTCGCCATGCTTTGGGCCTCTTGGGACATGCGCCGATACTTCCTGTGACGACCGCGCCGAACGCGCCTAGCTAGTCCCTCGTTACATCACCAGCAAGCACAGAGCCCGTGAACTCGACGTTAGGCCGCAGGCGGCGCGGGCACGGCCTCGATGATTACGAACGCCTGCGCATAGGGGTGATCGTCGGTCAGGCTCACGTGGATACGGGCCTCGCAGCCCTCCGGCGTGATGGCCTGGAGCCGCTCCAGCGCCCCGCCGGTCAGCGCCATCGTCGGCGCCCCGGTCCGCAGGTTGACCACGCCCATGTCGGCCCAGTGGACGCCGCGGCGCGGCACGCCGGTGCCCAGCGCCTTGGCGCAGGCTTCCTTGGCGGCGAACCGCTTGGCGTAGCTGGCGGCGCGGTCGGGCTTGCGCTCGGAGCGGGCCCGTTCGGTCTCGGTGAAGATGCGCCGGGTGAAGCGCTCTCCGAAACGTTCGAGGGATTTCTCGATGCGGCGGATGTCGGACAGGTCGTTGCCGATGCCGATGATCAAGCGGCCCGCTCCGCCCGCGCCTCGTCCATAAGGGCCCGCATCCGCTGGATGGCCGGGACGAGGCCCGTGAAGATCGCCTCGCCGATCAGGAAGTGGCCGATGTTGAGCTCGGCGAGTTCGGGGATGACGGCGATGGGGCGCACGGTCTCGTAGTCGATGCCGTGGCCGGCGTGGACCTCCAGCCCCTGCGCAACCGCGTCGCCGGCGGCCTGACGCAGCTGGCGCAGCAGACGTTCGGCGTCGGGCGAGCCTTCACGCACGGCGTCGCAATAGGCCCCGGTGTGCAGTTCGATCACCTGCGCGCCGACCTTGGCGGCGGCGGCCACCTGGGCGGGGTCGGCCTCGATGAACAGCGAGACCCGGCAGCCGGCGTCCCTGAGGCTCGTCACGACCGGCGCGATGCGGTTGTGGCCGCCGGCGACGTCCAGGCCGCCCTCGGTGGTGCGCTCCTCGCGCCGCTCGGGCACCAGGCAGCAGGCGTGGGGACGGTGCTTCAGGGCGATCGCCTGCATCTCGTCGGTCACCGCCATCTCGAAGTTGAGCGGCCGGCCGCGCTTGCGCGTGAGCGCCGAGAGCACCTCGATGTCGGCGTCGGAGATGTGCCGGCGATCCTCGCGCAGGTGAGCGGTGATGCCGTCCGCCCCGGCGGCCAGGGCCAGTTCGGCGGCCCTTGCGGGATCTGGATAGGAGCTTCCACGGGCGTTCCGGATGGTCGCCACGTGGTCGATGTTCACCCCAAGGCGCAGCCGGTTCATGACTTCAGCCTCTTGCTGCCCGGCTCCTCGGCCGGGATCGCCGCCAGCTCCGGCGGCAGCGCGTCTGCGGGATAGGCCGGCACATCCAGCGTCGCCAGCGCGATCAGCGGCGCGCCGACGTCCGCCCGGCCGCCCGAGCGGTCGACGATGCAGGCGCCGCAGACCACGTCGCCGCCGGCCTTCTGGATCGCCTGCACCGCTTCCAGGAAGGAACCGCCGGTGGAGATCACGTCCTCGACCACCGCCACCTTGGCGCCGGGCTCCACCTTGAAGGCGCGGCGCAGCCTGAACTCGCCGGCCTCGCGCTCGACGTACATGGCCGGCACGCCCATCTGGCGGGCGACCTCGTAGCCCGGGATGATGGCGCCCACCGCCGGCGAGATGATCACGTCCGGCTTGCCGAACTTCGCCACGATCAGGTCCGCCAGCGCCTTGCAGAGCCGCTCGGTGCGCTCCGGGTACATGAAGACCAGGTTCTTCTGCAGGAACATCGGGCTGTGCAG
>JADZBR010000300.1 GCA_020852035.1 Caulobacteraceae bacterium | reverse complement strand
CCGGACCGCGCCCTGAGGGGCATGGGCGCGGCCGGCCTGCGCGCCTCTGCGCGGAAGCGGATCCAGACCTGCCCCCGCCGCGGCGCCTTCGCCCGGGGCGGCAGGGCCGCGCCGATCCCCGTGAAGGGCGACGCCGCCGCCAACGACGCGGCCTTCGCCAAGGTCCGCGCCGACAAGGAACGCGAGGCCTCCGACGGCCACGACGGCACCTGGGTCGCGCACCCCGACCTGGTGCCGGTGGCCATGCAGGTGTTCGACCGGCTGATGCCGGGGCCGAACCAACTCGATAAGCTGCGCGAGGACGTCAACGTCACCCGCGAGGACCTCCTGCAGGTCCACGAGGGCCAGCGCTCCGAGCACGGTCTGCGCGAGAACATCCGCGTCGGCGTGCAGTACATCGAGGCCTGGCTGCGCGGCCGGGGCGCGGTGCCGCTCTACAACCTGATGGAAGACGCCGCGACCGCCGAGATCAGCCGCGCGCAGATCTGGCAGTGGATCCGCCAGGGCGCGAAATTGGGCGACGGCCGGACGGTGGACGAGGCGATGTTCCGCGACCTCCTCGACCAGGAGATGGCCGCCCTGAAGACGGCCCTGCCCGGCGGCGCCTTCGAGACCGGCCGCTTCGCCGAGGCCATCGCCATCTTCACCGAGATGAGCCTCTCAGACCGCTTCGAGGAATTCCTGACCCTGCCGGCCTATCGGGCGCTTTAAGTCCCTTCTCCCCTTGCGGGAGAAGGTGGCCGAAGGCCGGATGAGGGGTCGATCACCCGATCCGCCTCGAAAGCGTCGCCGTCGGGCGCGATAATCAGAAGGGTCTGAAAGACCCCTCATCCGTCGGCTGCGCCGACACCTTCTCCCACAAGGGGAGAAGGATAAAAACCGCCGCGGAGGACGCCCCCATGAAGTACCGCAAGCTCGGCGCGAGCGATCTCGAGGTCTCGGAAATCTCCCTCGGCTCCTGGCTGACCTACGGCGTCGGGGTGGAGCGTGACAAGGCGATGGCCTGTGTCCACCACGCGCTCGATCTCGGGATCAACCTCATCGACACCGCCAACGCCTACGGCCGCGGCAAGGCCGAGGAACTGCTGGGCGAGGCGCTGAAGGATACGCCCCGCGACAGCTATGTCATGGCCACCAAGCTGTTCGTCGACATGGGTGACGGCAACAAGGGGCTCTCCCGCGCGCAGGTCTTCAAGCAGATCGACGATTCCCTGCGGCGCCTGCGCACCGACTATGTCGATCTCTACCAGTGCCACCGCTACGACGTGGACACGCCCCGGGAAGAGACCATGGAGGCGCTGAGCGAGATCGTGCGCGCCGGCAAGGTCCGCTACATCGGCTTTTCGGAGTGGTCGCCGCAGAACATCCGCGACGCCTTCGCCATTCCCGGTGTCGAGCGCTTCGTCTCCAGCCAGCCGCAGTATTCGCTGCTCTGGCGCCGGCCGGAGAAGGAGGTGATCCCGCTGTGCGCCGAGAGCGGCGTCTCGCAGATCGTCTGGTCGCCGCTGGCGCAGGGCGTGCTGACCGGCAAGTACGACCCGGACGCCCCGCCGCCGGCGAACACCCGCGCCACCTCCGACAGCATGAGCGGCGCCATCGCCCGCTGGATGGAAAAACCGGTGCTGGAGGCCGTCCAGAAGCTGAAGCCCCTCGCCGACGAGGCCGGCCTGAGCATGGCCCAGTTCGCCCTCGCCTGGGTGCTGCGCGAGCCGAACGTCGCCTCCTGCATCGTCGGCGCGAGCCGGCCCGAGCAGCTGGACGACAACGTCGGCGCGATCGGCAAGACCGTCGACCCGGCCCTCTTCGCCAGGGCCGAGGCGATCGTCGCGGAGGCGCGGGCGTAGATTTCTGGCCAGAGTCTGGCTATATTTGGCGGCATGAGCGAGCACAGCATCGTCGAGGCCAAGAACCAGCTCTCCGCGCTGATCGAGCGGGCGCATGAGGGCGAGGCGGTGATCATCACGCGTCACGGTCAGCCGGTCGCAGAGATCAAGCCGTTGAAGCCCTTGCGCGGCCGGCCGATGACCAAGGCCGATGTCGAGGAGCTCCTGAGCAAGGCGATCAAGCTGACGCCCGGGACAAGCGCGGTCGAAGAGCTGATCCGCATGCGCGATGAGGACGATGAGCGTCTACTTCGACGCTAGCGTCATCGTCTCGCTGTTTGTGGCCAGTGATCGCTTCACCCGTCGAGCGGGCGATCTGTTGGCTTCAAGGTCGGATTTGCCAGTGGTCAGCGACTTGGCCGTTGCAGAGTTCGTCTCCGCGATTTCGCGATTGACGCGCGTCGGCACCATCGACCGATCGGCGGCGCTGCATCTCTTCGATCGGTTCGACGCCTGGCGGGCGGAGCGGACAACATCGGCCGAAGTATCGGCCGCCGACATCCAAGCTGCGGACCGACACATGCGGCGGCTCGATCTAAATTTGCGGACGACGGACGCAATCCACATCGCGATAGCCGCACGTTTGGGCTCACTGCTCGTGACGTTCGATATCCGTATGGCTGAGAGCGCAAAAGCCCTCGGCGTCGAGGTCGCCCCGGTCTAGCTCGGCCCGGGCGCGAGGCTCGCCAGCGCCACGCCGCCGTCGACCGCGATGGTCTCGCCGACCACATAGTCCCCCGCCCGCGAGGCCAGGTAGATGGCCGCCGCCGCCATGTCCTCGTCGCGGCCGATGCGGCGGGACGGGATGCGCCGGGCCACCTCGTCGCCCATGTCGCGGGCGGCGCGATTCATCTCCGAGGCGAAGGCGCCCGGCGCGATGGCGGTGACGTTGATGTGGTCGCGGATCAGCCGCGCGGCCAGGCGCTTGGTCAGATAGATCAGGCCCGATTTGGAGGCGTGGTAGCTGTAGGTCTCCATCGGGTTCAGGCGGATGCCGTCGATCGAGGCGATGTTGATCACCTTGGCGGGCCGCTCGGCGCTGCCGGCCGCTTTCAGCGCGCCGTGCAGGGCCTGAGTGAGGAAGAAGGGCGACTTCAGGTTCAGGTTCATCACCTTGTCCCAGCCGCTCTCCGGGAATTCCTCGAACTCCGCGCCCCAGGCGGCGCCGGCGTTGTTGACCAGGATGTCGAGCTTCGGCTCCAGGTCGGTCAGGCGCCCCGCCAGCGACTGCACGCCCTCTACCGTCGAGACGTCCTGCGGCAGCGAGATGCAGACCCCGCCGTCCTTGGAAAGCTCGGCCGCCGCCTCGTCGCAGGCGCCCGGCTTGCGCGAGGAGATGTAGACCTTGGCGCCCTGGGCGATGAAGCCGGCGGCGATCATCTTGCCGATGCCGCGCGAGCCGCCGGTGACCAGGGCTGTGCGGCCCTCCAGCGAGAAGAGGTCGGTGAGCATTCGGGCGGTCCTCCAGCCTGGCCGCGCATTGACTTGGCGGCGTCCGCTCGTGCCTATAACAAGCGTTTGAATTTGGCGAGCCGCGCCTTACCAAGCGGCTCCGTGCGATGGCGAGGAACACTCAGGACATGACGGCAATCAACCCGGTCACCGACTACACCCTGGAGGGCGACGTCGGCGTCGTCACCCTCAACTCGCCGCCGGTGAATGCGCTGTCGGCCCAGGTGCGCGACGGCCTGCACGGCGCCTTCGCGGCGGCCAATGCGGACGCCGGCGCCAAGTCGATCGTGCTGATCTGCGACGGGCGCACCTTCATCGCCGGGGCCGATATCTCCGAGTTCGGCGGGGCGATGGGCGGCGCCAGCCTGCCGGACGTGCAGGATGCGATGGAGTTCTCCTCCAAGCCGGTGATCGCCGCGATCCACGGCACGGCGCTGGGCGGCGGGCTGGAGGTGGCGCTCTGCGCGCACTACCGGGTGGCGGTTCCGTCCGCGCGGCTCGGCCTGCCGGAAGTGAACCTCGGCCTGTTGCCCGGCGCCGGCGGCACCCAGCGGCTGCCGCGCATCGTCGGCGTCGAGAAGGCGCTCTCGATGATGACCTCCGGCGAGCACGTGCCGGCGCCCAAGGCGCTGGAGATGGGGCTGGTCGACGAGCTGGTCGAGGAGGGCAAGCTGAAGGAAGGCGCGCTGGCCTTCGCCCGCAAGGTGGTGGCCGAGAACCGCCCGCTGAAGAAGGTGCGGGAGTCCAACGAGAAGGTCGAGGCGGCGCGCGGCAAGCCGGAAATCTTCGAGAACTTCCGCAAGGCCAACGCTCGCAAGTTCCGCGGCTTCCTGGCGCCCGAGTACAACATCCGCACCATCGAGGCTGCGGTGAACCAGCCCTTCGAGGAAGGGCTGAAGACCGAACGCAAGCTCTTCATGGAGCTGATGACCGGCCCGCAGTCGGCGGCCCAGCGCTAGTCCTTCTTCGCCGAGCGCCAGGCGCAGAAGATCCCCGACGTGCCGGACGACACCGCCACCATTCCGGTGAACAAGGTCGGCATCATCGGCGCCGGCACGATGGGCGGCGGCATCGCCATGAACTTCGCCAACGTCGGCATCCCGGTGGTGATCGTCGAGGTGAAGCAGGAGGCGCTCGATCGCGGGCTCGCCACGATCCGCAAGAACTACGAGAATTCGGCGAAAAAGGGCCGGATGAGCGCCGAGGACGTCGAGAAGCGCATGGGACTGATCCAGCCGACGCTCGCCTACGAGGACAT
>JADZBR010000299.1 GCA_020852035.1 Caulobacteraceae bacterium | reverse complement strand
GATCGCCAACTATGAAGACCGCTTCGTCATCCCCACCGCCCGCCGCAGCCCGGTCTACAAGATGGCCATCGACTGGAAGGTCGCCTTCCCGCTGCACCCGGAATACCGGACCCTGCCGATGGTCTGGTATGTGCCGCCGCTGTCGCCGATCCAGTCGGCCGCCGCCGCCGGCGCGCTGGAGATGGACGGCGAGATGCCCGACGTGAAGTCGCTGCGCATCCAGGTCCGCTACCTGGCCAACCTGTTGACCGCCGGCAACGAACCACCGGTCGTCCTGGCGCTGGAGCGGATGCTGGGCATGCGGTCCTACCTGCGCGCCAGGACCGTCGACGGGCGGATCGACCATCGGGTCTGCGAGCGCGTGGGCCTCACCGCCGCGCAGGTGGACGAGATGTATCGCTACATGGCGATCGCCAACTACGAGGACCGCTTCGTCATCCCGACGACGCACCGCGAGACCGTCGAGGACGCCTACGACATGCGCGGCTCCTGCGGCTTCACCTTCGGCAACGGCTGCTCGGGCGGCCGCACCGAGCTTGGGCTGTTCGGCCCGAAGAAGCGCTCGCGCGCTCCGACCCCGATGGAGACCTGAAGCCATGTCGCACAGCTACCGGGCCCTGGCCCTTCTGCTCAGCTATCCGACCGAGGCGACGCGCGCCCTGCTGCCCACCGCCGCCGAGGCGCTGCGGGACGAGCGGCGCATCCCGCCGCCCATCCGCCGCGCGCTGGCCAAGCTCGCCGAGGAGGTCTGCTCGGGCGATCTCTACGAGATGCAGGAGCGCTTCGTCTGGCTCTTCGACCGGACGCGCTCGCTGTCGCTCAACCTCTATGAGCACGTGCACGGCGAGAGCCGCGACCGCGGCCAGGCGATGGTGGCGCTGCTGGAGCTCTACCGCTCGAAGGGCCTGGAGCTCTCGGCGAACGAGCTTCCCGACCACCTGCCGGTGTTCCTGGAGTTCCTGTCCACCCTGCCCGAGGTCGAGGCGTCGTCCCTGCTCGGCGAGGCGTCGCACGTGCTGCAGGCCATCGGCGAACGGTTGCACAAGCGCCAGAGTCCCTATCGGGCGGTGTTCGGCGCCCTGACGGCCCTGGCCGCCGATCCGGCCGACGCCGAGGCCCTCGCCTCGCTCATGGCCGAGCCGGACGACAATCCCGACGACCTGGAAACGATGGACAGGCTCTGGGCCGAGACCGCGGTCAGCTTCGGCCCGTCCGATGTCGGCTGCCCCAAGGCCGAAGCCCAGGTGAACGCCATGAACGCCGACCCGCGGCCGCGGCGCGCCCGCGCCGCGGCGACCGCCTGAGGAGCGCCCGATGGACCTCAACCAAGCCGTGTTCGGGGTATACCCCTACATCGCCCTGGCGGTGCTGGCGATCGGCAGCGTCATCCGCTTCGACCGCGAACCCTACACCTGGCGCACCGGCTCCTCGCAGCTGCTCCGCCGCCGCCAGCTGGTGACCGGTTCGGTGCTCTTCCACCTCGGCGTGCTGATGATCTTCGCCGGCCATTTCGTGGGCCTGCTGACCCCCATCGCCGTCTGGGACGCCCTTGGCGTGAGCCACGGGGCCAAGCAGATGCTGGCGATCGTGGCGGGGGGCGCGGCGGGCGCCCTGGCCCTGGCGGGCGGCGGCCTGCTGCTGCACCGGCGACTGTTCGATCCGCGCATCCGCAAGACCTCCAGCTTCGGCGACACCGCGATCCTGGCCATCCTGATGACCCAGCTCGTCCTCGGCCTTTGCACCATTCCGCTCTCGCTGCAGCACCGCGACGGCCATGAGATGGTGAAGTTCATGAGCTGGGCGCAGGGGATCTTCACCTTCCGCGCCGGCGCGGCCGACTTCGTCGCCGACGTCCACTGGGTGTTCAAGGCGCACCTGGCGCTGGGCCTGACCATCCTGCTGGTGTTCCCGTTCACGCGCCTCGTCCACATGCTCTCGGCGCCGATCTGGTATCTCAACCGCAGGGGCTGGCAGCTTGTCCGCACCCGGCGGAGCCTGCCGCTGAAGGTGGTTTCGCAACCGCCGACCTATGCGGCTGTGCGCGCCGTCCGCCCCGAAAGCCACCCGTTGAAAACCGCCGAGTAGGATCATGCGCACGCTCGTGTTCGACGGGGTCGAGATCCCCGAAGCGCTCCTCGCCCAGGAGGTGCAGAACCACCCCGCGCCCTCCGCCGCCGAAGCGCGCGCGGCGGCCGGACACGCCCTGGCGATCCGCGCCCTGCTGTTGCAGGAGGGGCGGAACCAGGGCCTGGCGCCCGTCGCCGAACAGGACGCCCAGGGACGCGAGGAAACCCCCGACGAGGCCCTTGTCCGCGCCGTGCTCGACAACGCCGTGCAGGTCGCTCCGCCCACCGAGGCCGAGTGCCGGCGCGTCTACGACGCAGAGCCCGGCCGCTTCATGACCACGCCGCTTTCCGAAGCCTCCCACATCCTGGTGGAGCCGCGCGGGACCGACGAGGCGGCCTTCGATGCGGCCCATGCGATCGCCAGGCGGCTTGTCGGCATGCTGCGGGATCGTCAGGCCACCTTCACCGAACTGGCGCACGACTGGTCGGACTGCCCGTCCAGCGCGGCGGGCGGCGCGCTCGGGCAACTGCGGCCCGGCGACCTGGCGGCGGAAGTCGAGGCGGCGCTGGCCGCCCTGCAGCCGGGCGAGATCTCCGAGCCGGTGCTGTCGCGCTTCGGCTGGCATGTCCTTCGCCTGGAGCGGCGCATCGACCCGGTCCGATTGCCCTTCGAGGCGGTGGAGCCGAGGATTCGCCGGCATCTCGAAAGCCGGGCCTGGACGGCCGCCGCGGCGCGCTATGTGGCCGACCTGGCGGCGACGGCGCGCGCCAGCGGCGTGGCGCTGTCGATCGCCTCCGACGGCGAGGTCCGGGAGGGTTGCGCGACGCTCGGGGACTTCCTCGACGCCGCGGGCGCGGCCGAGCGGCTGCAGCCCTGGCTGAAGGCCGCCGACCCGGCGCTGGCGGCGCGGCTGGGCGAGGCGGCGGCGGCGGCGGGGCTCTCGGCCGAGACGTTTGTCCGCGAGGCCGTGGCCGGATTCGTGGCCGAGGCCGACGACGAGCGGTGGACCAACCTGATCTCCACCGCCCGCGACGCCGAGGACCCCGCTCTCGCCTGCCTGGCCACGGTGCTGCGCTCCAAGCTCGCGCCGGCCAAGCCGGCCTACACGCTTATCCGGCGGGTCGCCTCATGACATCGGCTCGCCTGGCGACGGCGGCGGCGATCCTGCTGTCGGCGCCCGCCGCGGCCGCCGCCGACGGCCTGCCCGGCAAGATCGGGCTGGACATGCGCCTGCGCGCCGAAACGGTCGAGCAGGACGGGTTCGGCGAAACCGCCCAGGCCGTGACCCTGCGGGCCCGGCTGGGCTACGAGACGCCGGAATGGAACGGTTTCGCGGCGCTGGTGGAGGGCGAGGCCGTGGCCGCGCTCGCCGACGACTACAACAGCTCGACCAACGGCAAGCTGCGCCATCCCCTGGTGACCGACCCGGAAACGGTCGAGCTCAACCGCCTGCAACTGTCGTGGACCGGGACCGCCGGCCAGGCGGTGGCCGGTCGCCAGCGCCTGGTTCTGGGCGCCGGCCGCTTCGTCGGCAATGTCGGCTTCCGCCAGAACGAACAGACCTTCGACGCGGTGAAGGGCGTCTTGCGGCCGGCCAAGGAAGTCACCCTCACCTATGCCTACCTGGATCGCGTCCACCGGGTGTTCGGCGACGACCACCCGCAAGGCGACTGGGACAGCGACACCCACCTCCTGCAGGCCGACGCCAGCACGCCCGCCGGCCAGCTCAGCATCTACGGCTATCTCATGGCGTTCGAGACGGCGCCGGCGCAGTCCAACGCCACCTGGGGCGCGCGGCTTTCCGGGGCGAGGCCGCTGCGCGAGGCGGTGTCGCTCACCTACGAAGCCGAGTACGCCCGGCAAACCGGCTACCGCAACAGTCCGGCCGATTTCGATCTCAGCTATGCCGCATTCTGCCTCGGGCTGAAGGGTCCCCGCGCCTGGGCGAGCCTCGGCGCAGAACGGCTGGACGGCGACGGCCGCCGCGGATTCGCCACGCCGCTGGCCACGCTGCACGCCTTCCAGGGATGGGCGGATGTCTTCCTGACCACGCCGCCGGGCGGCGTTCGCGACCTGAACCTGCGCGCCGGCGCGAGCGTGCCGGTCGGGCCGCGTTCGGTTCCCCTGCGGATGCAGGCGGCGGCGCACGACTTCGCCTCCGACGACGGCGCGATACGCTATGGCCGCGAGCTCGACCTCCTGGTCGGCGCGCCGCTTTCGAAGCGGGTCAACGCCGAACTCAAGGCCGCCCTGTTCGACGGCGCCCGGCCGGCCTTCGCCGACAGGACCAAGGTCTGGCTGACCCTGGAGTTCAAATACTAGCACCCGGCTGGCCGGGGCGAGGGAGTCTCGCCGATGAACCTGCAATCCGTTGACGACATCGAGGACATCCCGCACGCCCTGCTCGCCGAACCGCTCGACTGGTTCTTCGCCGAACACTTCCGCCATCGCCTGTTCTGCCGCATGATGAACGAGACGGCGGCCGCTCACGTTTTCGACGGCCGGCGGGTGACGCGGCTGGTGGAATTCCTGCGCAACGATCTGCCCTTGCACATCATCGACGAGGAACAGGATCTGTTCCCGCTGCTGCGCCGCCGCGTCCTCCCGGAAGACGAGGTAGAGACGGTGCTTGGGCGGCTGTCTGCCGAGCACAGGGCCGATGCGGCCCAGGGGCGCGAGGTCCGCGCCCTGCTGGAAGACGCCCTC
>JADZBR010000298.1 GCA_020852035.1 Caulobacteraceae bacterium | reverse complement strand
TTGGCGGCGGTCACCGAGCCGTCCTTGGTGAAGGCCGGGCGGAGGCCCGAGACGCTCTCCAGCGTCGCCCCGTGGCGGATGTACTCGTCCTGATCGACCACCACGTCGCCCTTGCGGCCCTTGATGGTGACGGGCGCGATCTCCCCGGCGAACTTGCCGCCCTTCTGCGCGGCCTCGGCGCGGTTCTGCGATGAGACCGCGAACTTGTCCTGGTCCTCGCGGGTGATCTGCCAGCGGGCGGCGATGTTCTCGGCCGTCTGGCCCATGTGGTAGCCGTGGAAGGCGTCCCAAAGGCCGTCCTTGATCATGGTGTCGACCATGCCGAGGTCGCCCATCTTCTGGCCGTTGCGCAGGTGCGCGGCGTGCGGCGCCTGGCTCATGCTCTCCTGGCCGCCGGCGACCACGATGCCCGCCGAGCCGTCGGCGATCTGCTGGGCGCCCAGCGCCACGGCCCGCAGGCCGGACCCGCAGAGCTGGTTGAGGCTCCAGGCCGCCGCCTCCACCGGCACGCCGGCCTTGATCGAGGCCTGCCGCGCGGGGCCCTGGCCGGCGCCTGCCTGCAGCACCTGGCCGAGGATCACCTCGTCGACGTCGGCGGCGGCCACCCCCGCGCGGTCGAGCGCCGCGGAGATGGCGATGGCCCCCAGCTCGTGCGCCGGGACGCTGGAGAGCGCGCCGTTGAACGAGCCGACCGGCGTGCGGGCGGCGGAGACGATGACGACCTCGGTCATGGCGAAGGCTCCCAAATGCTTGTCGGGCTTAACCTTTAGCCGCGATCTGTTGCGCGGCAAGGGCTCGCACGCGGCGCGAGCACGCTTTCATAAAGCCGGCGCATGGGTGATACTGCGCCGCAACAAGGGCGGATACGCACCTGCGAAGGACAAGTTTGAATGGCTGAAGCGGCCGAACCCGCCGGCAAGGACGAGCGGGTCGTCATCCAGAAGTACGCCAACCGGCGACTCTACAACAAAGCCTCCTCCACCTACATCACGCTGGAGGACCTGGCGAAGATGGTGAAGGACGGCGTCGACTTCGTGGTCTACGACGCCAAGACCAACGAGGACATCACCCGCAAGGTGCTGACCCAGATCGTCTTCGAGGAAGAATCGAGCGGCCAGAACCTGCTGCCGATCCAGTTCCTGCGCCAGCTGATCAGCTTCTACGGAAACTCCATGCAGGCCCTCCTGCCCAGCTACCTGGAAATGTCCCTGGCCGGCTTCGCCGAGCAGCAGGAGCGTCTGCGCGCCCAGTTCGGCCAGATGGGCACGCCCGCCGGAACCGCGCTGATCGAGGAGCAGGTGCGCCAGAACATCGCCATGTTCGACCGGGCGATGAAGATGTTCTCGCCCTTCGCTTTCACGCCTCCCGCCCGCGCGCCGGAGCCGCCGCCGGCCAAATCCGTCCCGACGGCCGCCCCGGGGGACGACGAAGCCCTGGCCGAACTGCGCCGCCGCATGGAGGAGATGCAGGCCCAGATCGAGAAACTGGCGTCGAAAGGCTGAGCGCTCGCCGTCCATGCGCGACACGCTGCGCCGCATCGTCCATCGGGGCTATGAACTCAGCGGCCTGATCGGGCCGATGCACCGCCGGGTCGAGCGGCGGCTCGCGCTGGCGGCCGGCAAATCCATCGACGATGGCCGGCCGATGCCGCCGGCCGAACTGCGGGTGCTGGTCAGCGGCACGGCCGATGAAGCCTGGTTCTCCGAACGCGGCAAAGCCGACGCGGCTCGGTTCCGAAACGCCGCCGAAAGCGCCGGCCTGGACCTCTCCTCGGCGCTGGATGTCTGGGACCTGGGCTGCGGCTGCGGGCGTATCGCGCGCTGGCTCGCGCCGGACGTGATCGCCGCCGGCGGCAGCTTTCTGGGGTCGGACATAAATCGCGCGCTGGTCGCGTGGTGCCAGACCAAGCTGCCCGGCCGCTTTCTGGTGAACCGCCTGAAGCCGCCGACAACGATCGCCTCCGGCTCCGTCGACCTGGCCTACGCATATTCGGTTGTCACCCACCTGCGCGAGCCGCAGACCCGCTCATGGCTGGCGGAGATCGCGCGCGTGCTCCGTCCTGGCGGGGTGGCGCTGGTGAGCTTCCATGACGAGGACTACGCCGCCGCCTGGGCGCCGCCCGGCGTCGCCGGCGCCTTGCAGACACGCGACTACGCGGTGCTCAACGACGCCCTCGAGGGGTCGAACTATATGTCCGCCTGGACCAGCCGGCGGCATTTTTCGCAGCTCGCCGGGCCGCATTTCGACGTCCTGGCAATCGAGCCCAGCGGACGCGAGGCGCCGACCCAAGCCTTGGCCGTGTTGCGGGCGAGACCAGGCCAGGCCCCTTAGCCTTCGGCCAGCGCCGCGCATCGACGGCAGCCCTTCCTTCAGGGCCCGGTCCTATGCTGACCGGGTCATGTCCGACCCGATCGACCCGCTTCGCGCCGTCCGTGGGCCGCAACGCCGGTCCGGCCGCGAGCGCCGTGCGCCGACCGGCGACGACGGCCTGCCGGCGAACCTGCCCGCCGTCGCCGAGAGCGAACCGGAACCTGCAGCCGCACCGCGCGAACCCAAGGCGGCTTCCGACGGAGCCTTGGCCTTCGCCGCCCAGTTGCTCGGCCAGCCGGGCCAGAAGCGCGGCCTGCGCGCCGGCGCCCCGGCGCTGGACGCGGCGCGGTCGGCCTACAAGAAGACGGAATACTCCGGCCCGGCCGACCGCCGGCCACCGGCGGGCAGGGCGGCCAAGACCGAGATCTGAGACTGGCGCGGTCCTTGCTTAACGGTCGTCAACCATACGACCGAAAGGCCCGACCGTGCTCCTGCTGCTCCACCGCATCATCGACGTGACGCTCTGCACCCTGGTGTTCACGGTCCTCACCTGAGGCCGCGCCCTCCCCTCGGCGGCGCAGAGGGAGTCACATGTCCTGGGCGAAGTCGATGTCCCGCCGCGCCGAGACGATGGTGACGATGAAGCCGGCGAGCACATCGAGCAGCACCATCAGGGTGATCAGGAAGAAGGTCGAGGTCGCGAACGCCGGGGCGAGCAGCAGCTCCACCAGGCAGACGATGAACAGCAGCAGCGACAGGCCGTGATTGATGATCGCCAGCTTGCGGCTGGTGGTCGACTTCAGCAGTTCGACAAATAGCACGATCAGCGAGGCGGCCAGCAGCAGGTCGCCAATGGTCACCTGCCAGCTGGCGCTGGAGGCCATCGGGATGTCGAACACCACCTCGGCCATGCGCGCGGTGGCGTCGCCGCCGAACGCGCCGGGCAGGGCCAAGGCGATCACGTTGTAGATCAGCACCGGCAGGACGAGCAGCGGGAACGCGGCGAACATTTCTGGGCCCCTCCCCCGAAAGACCAACGGGTGAGGTTCCCGATTCGCGGGCCCTCTGTCGAGTCCCGGTTAGACCTCGCTCACCGCGCCCGGCAGCCGCGAGCGGGTGTTGAGCCACATCACGCCCAGCAGGTCCGAGGCCGAGGCCATCAGCCGGCCGAGGTTGGTGTACTTCGAGCGCCCGGTCTCCCGCGCCCGATGGTTCACCGGCTGGAACGCCACCTCATAGCCCTCGCGCAGCATCAGCGCCGGCAGGAAGCGGTGAAGGTGATCGAAGTAGGGCAGCCGCAGGAACGCCTCGCGGCGGAAGACCTTCAGCCCGCAGCCAGTGTCGTTGGCGGTGTCCTTGAGCAGCCGCCGGCGCACGCCGTTGCCGATCTTGGAGGCCCATTTCTTGGCCTGGCTGTCCTGGCGCTTGACCCGCTCGCCGCCGACCAGGGCGAGCGTCGGCGGCCCCGCCAGCAGGGCGTCCACCAGCCGCGGACCGTCGGCCGGATCGTTCTGGCCGTCGCCGTCGAGCGTGACCACCACCGCGCCCCGCGCGCCCAGGACGCCCGAGCGCACCGCCCGGCTCTGGCCGGAGTTCTTCGCGTGGCGCAAGAGGCGCAGCTGCGGGATCTCCGCCTTCAGCGCCGATAGCGCCGCGACCGTGCCGTCGCGGCTGGCGTCGTCGACGAAGACGATCTCGAAGGCGCGGCCCGCGAAGGCGGCGGCGATCTCCCGCGCCAGGGCAGGCGCGGCGCCTTCCTCGTCGAACACCGGAACGACCACGGAAATGTCGGGCGCATCAGCCATGTATCCGCTCATAAAGCGCGTCAGGCGGAAGTGGAAATCGGTTCCGCCGCGGGGCGCGTCCAAGCTTCAACGAACGCCTCTCCTGAACAGGAAAGGCTTGGGCGGGAATCTCGGCGCGGTGAACGTTCGTGCTATCTGAGCCCCCATGACCCTGCAGACGCGAGTCGAGGCTTGGTGCGCCGGTTGGCGCGGCCCGGCGCTGGCGGCGCTGATCGCGCTGATCGCCGGCCTGCCGGGCGTCTTCGCCATGCCGCCGCTGGACCGCGACGAGAGCCGCTTCGCCCAGGCCAGCGCCCAGATGCTGCAGAGCGGCGACTATGTGGTCATCCGCTTCCTCGATGAGCCCAGGTTCAAGAAGCCGGTGGGCATCCACTGGCTGCAGGCCGCCAGCGTGGCCGCGCTCTCCTCCCCCGAGGCGCGGGAGATCTGGGCCTACCGCATCCCTTCGCTGCTGGGGGCCATGCTGGCCGCCTGGGCCTGCGGCTGGGGCGCGCGCAGTTTCTTCGGCGACCGGGCCGGCTTCCTGGCCGGCGCCATCCTGGTCGCCAGCATGCTGCTCTCCACCGAAGCCTTCATCGCCAAGACCGACGCGGTGCTCTGCGGCCTGACCACCCTGGCGCTGGCCGCCCTTGGCCGCCTCTACAATCAGGCGCGCGAGGGCCCGCTGGCCGGGCGGCCCGCGCGGGCCTTCCTCTGGCTCGGCATCGCCGGCGCGGCGCTGGTGAAGGGCCCCGTCGGCCCGCTGGTCGTCGCCCTGGCCCTGATCGCCCTGGTGCTGGTCGACCGCGACCGCGCCTGGGTGCGCAAGCTCGGCTGGGGTTGGGGCCTGATCGCCATCCTCGGCATCGTCGGCCCCTGGGCGGTGGCGGTGACCGTCGCCACCGACGGCGCCTTCTGGACCACGGCCTTCGGCGGCGATCTGGCGCCCAAGCTGGTCGGCGGCCACGAGACCCACGGCGCGCCGCCGGGGCTGCACACCCTGCTGGCCCCCGTGCTGCTGTTTCCCGCCACGCTGCTCCTGCCCGCGGCGCTCTGGGTCGGCTGGACGCGGCGCGGCGAACCCGGCGTGCGCTTCGCGCTCTGCTGGCTGATCCCCGGCTGGCTGATGTTCGAGCTCCTGCCCACCAAGCTCGTCCACTACCCCCTGCCGCTCTACGGCGCCCTCGCCTGGCTGATGGCCGCCGCGCTCGCCCAGCCTCTGGCCCGCTGGCCGCGATGGATCGGCGCGGGCCTGGCCGTCCTCGTCGCCCTCGCCCTGGCCGGCGTCGTGGTCGCGCTGCTGGCCCAGTTCGGCGACGCGCCCGACGTGTTGCCCGCCGCCATCGCCGCGACCCTGCTGGCCGCCGCCGGGATCGCCGGGGCGGTGCTGCAACTGCGCCATCGCGCCGCCCGCGGCCTGGGCGCGGCGCTGGCCCTGGGGATCGCCGGTCACGGGGTGCTGGCGGCCAGCCTCGCGCCGGGCCTCTCGCCGCTGTGGGTCTCGCAGAGAACGGTGGAGGCGATGCGCGCCAACACTCTGGCGCCGCGCCAGGGGATCGTGGCCAGCCCGGTGGCCGTCGCCGGCTACGCCGAGCCCAGCCTGGTGTTCGGCATCGGCGCCCAGGTGAACCTCGGCGGCCCGCTGGACGCCGCCGACGCCATCGCCGAGGGCCGCCCGGCCATCGTCGAGGACCGCGAGACGGC
>JADZBR010000297.1 GCA_020852035.1 Caulobacteraceae bacterium | reverse complement strand
GCGCGTGGCTCTTCTGACCGTTCTGCCGCCCGCGCAGCGGCTCGCGTTCCTGGAGAAGATCGAGGCCGCGTTACGCAAGCGGCTGGCGGTCGAAGAGGCCGAAGCCGTGGCGCGGCGCACGGGCGATCCCGGCTTCGCCTGGATGGCGCGCGGCGCCATCGCCATGCAGAAGACCCGTCTCAAGTGGCTGCGGGGACTCATCACGAGCCTGCGCCGCCGCGGGGGAAACTGGCCCGCTCCGCCAGCGCCGCCAGCGCCTCTCGCGCGCCGAGCGGCAGGGAAACGGCGCCGAGCGGCGCCCCCGGCTCCCGCGGATTGACGCGGATGAGCGTGCCGCCCACGCTCTCGCAGGTCATCCGCACGGTGGGGATGGCCAGGCCCGCGCCGAGTTCGAGGACCACCAGGCGTTTGTTGGCCACGCCGCGCAGCCACGCGTCGAAGCGCCGCTCCTGCGCATCGGTGCGCGTGGACAGCCAGCCGTCGTCGCCGAACATCAGGATGTTCGGCCTTGCCACCCCGCCGCAGCGCGGGCAACGCGGCAACTCGGAGGTGGCGCGCACGGTGGCCATGTCCACGTCCACCGCCACGGCATCCGCCGGCCAGATGGCGTCGCCGCAGGGGCGCGCGCACTGCAGGTGGTGGATCGAGCCGTGGCACTCCAGCACGGACTCCTCCGGGAACCCGGCCTTCTGAAACTGGCCGTCCACGTTGCTGGTGAAGACGAACGCGCCGCTTTTGAGCGCGCGGCCCCAGGCGAGCAGCCGTGCGAAACCGTCGTGCGGCGCGGTGTGCCGGTAGAGCCCGAGCCGATGGCCGAAAAAGCCCCAGGCCAGCTCCGGGTCGGCGCGGAACCAGTACGGATTCGAAATCTCCGCCAGGCGCCGCCCGCGGAACGGCGGGTAGGCCTTCCAGAACCCCTCCGGCCCGCGGAAATCGGGCAGACCGGAGTCCACGCCCATGCCGGCGCCGGCGCCGATGAGCAGCGCCTCGGCGGTGCGCAGGGCGGCGGCGGCCTGGTCCAGGGCATCGGGGGTCGTCATCGCTCATCTCTCCAGGGGGTTACCGGCCAACGGGTTGCGCGGTCGGCGCCAGGATTCTAGCCGTTTCGGGGCGTTCCGACGCATGGACGTTCGGCGGGAGGTCCCGCCGCCGCCCGCGACGGTTTCCGCGGCCACCGTGCCCGTGTGCAGTTGTTCACGCGCGTCTCCGGGGAGTGATCATCATGATCCGTGTCCGAATCCAGTTGCTGCCGCTCCTTCTCCTGCTCGCGCCGCTTGCGCCACCCGCCTCGATGCCGGCCCACGCCCTCACCCCGGCCTGGAGCCTCGAAGGCGAGGCGGTGGCCCGCCATCTCGGCGAGTACCAGGCCACCGCCGGCGACGTAAACAACGACGGCTACTCGGACGTGCTGATCGGCGAGCCGAACTACGCGAATGGCCAGGCCACGGAAGGCCGGGCGCGCCTCTTCCTGGGCGGGCCGGACGGCCTGGCCACGACGCCCGCGTGGGAGGTGGAGGCGAACGTGACGAGCTACGCCTTCGGCCGCTGCGTGGCCCCGGCCGGCGACCTGAACGCCGACGGCTTCGGCGACTGGCTCGTCGGCGCCACGGGCTACGACAATGGGCAGAACAACGAGGGCGCGGTCTACGTCTACCTGGGCGGGGCGGGCGCGCTCGGCACGACGCCCGCGGCCATCCTCGAGGGCAACACCGGCTCCACCCTGTTCGGCCACGCGGCCGGCACCGCCGGCGACGTGAACGGCGACGGCTTCGCCGACATCGTGGTGGGCGCCTACATCTACACGAATGGCCAGAACCAGGAGGGTCGCGCCTATCTCTTCCTGGGCAACGCCGGCGGCGTGGCTACCACGCCGGCCTGGACTTTCGAGGCCGACCAGACGGGGGCCAATCTCGGCTTCTCCGTCTCCACGGCGGGCGACGTGAACGGCGATGGTTTCTGCGACGTGGTCGTGGGCGCCTACCGCTATGACGGCACGGTGGCCGACGACGGTCGCGTCTTCGTCTTTCATGGCAATGCCGCCCCGGGCCTGAGCCTCGCGCCGAGCTTCCAGTTGGGCGCGGGCCAGTCCGGCGCCGCCTTTGGCTTCTCGGTCAGCACCGCCGGCGACCTGAACGGCGACGGCTACGCCGACCTCGTGGTCGGCACGCGCAACTACGGGGTGGGCCAGGGCTCCGAAGGCGCTTACCAGGTGCTGCTGGGCGGCGCCGCCGGTGCCAGCGTGACGAACTCCACGTTGGTCGAAAGCAACCCGGCCTCGGCCAGGCTCGGGGAATCAGTCAGCACCGCCGGCGACGTCAACGGTGACGGCTTCGCGGACATCGTGGTGGGCGCGCCGGCCTACAGCGGCAACGGCGTCACGGGCGGCGGCGTCTTCGTGCGCTACGGCTCGGGTTCCTCCGCCACCGGGCTCGCGGTCCAGGCCGACACGCTGTCGGCCGGCGTGGCGTCCGCCAACTTCGGCCTGGCCGTGGCCAGCGCGGGCGACGTGAATGGCGACGGCTTCACGGACCTCCTGGTCGGCTCCAACAACTACACCAACGGGCAAAGCACCGAGGGGCGCGTGCAGCTTTTCCTCGGACAGGCCACGCTGCCGCGCAACAACTTCACGACCGGCACCCCGATGTTCAGCGGGGCCGACGAGATCCGGCTGGCGCCCGCGGGCGACATGAATGGCGACGGCAAGGCCGACCTCGCCATCGGCGTGGCGGACTGGTTGTCCGGCGGCAATGCTGACGCCGGCGAGGTGCACGTCTGGCAGACCTTCCCCACAGCGACCAACACGAAGCTGGTGGGCGGCGCGGGCCCGGGCGAGAAGCT
>JADZBR010000296.1 GCA_020852035.1 Caulobacteraceae bacterium | reverse complement strand
TCAGGCGATCCATCGGCTTTCCGGACGAAAGGTCTGTAAGTACGTCGGAAATGGCGTTGAGCTGATCCTCCGTTTCCTCATAGGGGAAGCGGGCGCAGAACTCGTCGAACAGGCCCTGTGGCGGATCGATCTCCTCGGTGGAGCGCAACGCCCGCTCGGCGGCGATCTTGATGAGCCCGTCGGCCATCTCGCGCAGCCGCTCCTTGGCGCGCGCCTTGCGGCCCTGCCAGGCGGCTCCGCCCAGCCGGTCGAGCTGCACGCCCTCGGATTCGGCGCCGTAGCGGGTTAGGAGGTCGATGTTCTCCACCGGCAGGTAGAGCTTGGACTCGCCGCCGTACTGCAGCTCCAGGCAGTCGTGCGGCGCGCCCTGGACGTCCAGGGTCTTCAGGCCGTCGTAGCGGCCGATGCCGTGGTCGATGTGGACCACGAGATCGCCGGGCGTCAGGGCCGAGGCCTCGGCCAGGAAGTTGCTGGCGCGGCGACGCCGGCGCGGGCGGGCCAGCCGGTCGCCGAGGATATCGGTCTCGGAGATGACCGCCAGGCTGTCGGTCTCGAAGCCGGCCTCCAGGGGCAGCACCACCCGCTGCGGGGTCTTCGGATCGGCCGCCTTGGCCTGGTCCCAGTAGGCGGCGAAGGGCACGCGGGAGAGGCCGTGGTCGGAGAGCATCCCGCCCAGGCGCTCGGAAGAGCCCTCCGACCAGGAGGCGAACAGGACGCGCTTGCCCTCCCCAGCCAGTTTTTTGGCGTGGTCGGCGGTGGCCTCGAAGAGGTTGACGCTGTCCTGTTTACGCTCGGCGACGAAGGTGCGGCCGAGGCGCGCGCCCATGTCGACGACCTGCAGGCCCTCCTGGTCGAAGGGCGAGAAGCGCCGCGTGGCGCGATCGGCCAGGGCGGCGTCCCATTGCTCGGCGGTCTGGTAGAGGGCGTCGGGCTTCAGCGGGTGGTAGTGCGTCTTGCGGTCGGCCTGGGCGCGGGCGTCGTAGGCGTCCTCGATCATCGACAGGCGCTCGTCGCGCGCCTCGGTCGCCTGGTGGTCCAAGGCCACAAGCGCGTCGTCCGGCAGGTAGTCGAAGAGGGTCGCCAGCCGCGGATAGAACAGCGGCAGCCAGTGCTCCATGCCGGCCCGCCGCCCGCCCTCGCTGACCGTCTCGTAGAGCGGGTCGTCGCCCGGCGCGCCGAATTCGGCGACGTAGCCCTTGCGGAAGCGGGAGACCTCCTCCTTGTCGAGCAGGGCTTCGGAGACCGGCAGCAGTTCGATCTCGCGCAGCTGCCTGGTGGAGCGCTGGGTCTCGGGATCGAAGGCGCGGATGGATTCCAGCGTGTCGCCGAAGAGGTCGAGCCGCACCGGCTCTTCCGCGCCCGGCGGGAAGACGTCGATCACCCCGCCGCGGATGGCGAACTCGCCGCGGTCGGAGACGGTCGAGGCGCGGCTGTAGCCATTGACGGCGAAGTAGCGCTCCAGGTCGGCCACCACCACGTCGTTACCCACCTTGGCGGTGTAGGTGGCGGCCTTCGCCGCCTCGATCGGCGGCACGCGCTGCAACAGCGCGGGAGCGGCGGTGACCAGCAGGGTCGGCGCCTTGCCGTCGATCCCGCGCGCCAGTCGCGCCAGGGTCGCCATGCGCTCGGCGGCGACACTGGGTGAGGGCCCGATCCGGTCGTAAGGCAGGCAATCCCACGAAGGGAAGCGCAGCACCTTGGCCTGCGGGCTGAAGAAGGCCAGGGCGTCGATGAAGGCGCTCATCCGCGAGCCGTCGCGGGCGACGAACACTGAAAGGCCGCCGCGCGCCTTGACGATGTCAGCCATCACCAGGGCGTCGAAGCCTTCAGGCGCATTGGCCAGGTCGAGCCGCCCGTCGAAGGCGGCGACGCGCTTCAGGTCGGCGGGGCGCGCCGCGATTTTTACGGGAGCGTTCATGCGTCCATCCTTCCCCCAGGATGGGGGAAGTGGCCCGAAGGCGCAGCCGAGGGTCGATGGGGGAGGTCTGAGAAGAAGCACACACGTCCCCCATCGACCTTCGCCCCTTCGGGTCTCAGGCCACTTCCCCCATTCTGGGGGAAGGTTACGCGCATCGTCGGCTCACCCGCCAAGGTCGCCTCCCCTGGCCTGCAGGCTCTCGAACCGGAACTTGCGCAGCTGGGCCATCAGCGGCCCCTCGAACGCGGGCGGCGTCGGGGCGCTCTCGATGATCCAGGCGTAGAGGTCGTGGTCGGGCTGTTCGAGCAGGGTCTCGAAGGCGGCCAGCTCATCGTCGCTCAGATCGCGGGCATGACTGTCCGCGAACGGCCCCAGGATGAGGTCCGCTTCCTTGAAGCCGCGCCGCCAGGCGCGGAACCTGATCCGGCCGAGCCGGGCTTGGTCCATACCGTCCGTCACTTGAGCCCTTCGAGGTGGGCGACCTCGTTTAGCCGCACGACCGCGCGATTGAAACGCACATCGTCCTCCCGCAGGTGCGTGAGGCCGCCGCTGTTGGTCCGAAGGTTGATGTAACCCGTCGCCTCGAGCGGCATCCCCACCCAGGCGGCGACCACGAAGGTAATGGAGAACCCGTGGGTGACAACCACCTGCACGGGCGCGGGATCGGCGACGATGCGGTCCATCGCCCGGTAGATGCGGGTCGCGAACTCGCGCTTCGATTCGCCGTCCGGGATGCTGCGATGGCCCATGCGGTCGCCAATTCGCGGCGAGTAGCTTTCGTTCTCGCGCATCCAGGCGTCCGGCTTGCCGCCCGCCGAGCCGTAGCTCATCTCGCGCAGGTCCGCGTCCAGCGCCACCGGCGCGCCGAACGCCCGGCTGATCACGTCGGCGGTCTCGGCCGCCCGCTTCAGGTCGGAGCTGACGATCCGTGGGGCGCCCTCCCCGATCCAGTCCTTCAGCCGCGCGGCGGCGGCAGCGGCCTGGCGGCGACCAAGGTCGGTCAGGCCGGTGTCGAACCAGCCGCCGACGACCTCGTCGACATGGTGCTGCGACTGGGTATGGGCGACGACGTAGATGTCCTTCATCGGGCCGCCCTCCCTGGCGGGCGCGTGTCATAGGGCGGTGCGCGGCGGGGCGCCAGCGGCGTATGCTGCCAGTCCATGCGGCCCGAGATTCTCTTCCCGCTCTATGCGCCGATCACCTCGCTGAAGGGCGTCGGATCGCGCGTCGCGCCGGCGCTGGAGAAGGTGGCCGGGCCGATCGTGCGGGACGTGTTGTTCCTCAAGCCGCACAGCCTGATCCGCCGCCGCTGGGCGACCACCGCCACGGCCGCCGAGAACGAGATCGAGCTGATCCGGGTCACCATCGACGCGCACGAGAAACCGGCCAAGGTCGGCTGGCCCTGGCGCATCCGCTGTTTCGACGAGGCCGGCTTCATCACCCTGACCTTCTTCAAGGGTATCGGCCCGCACCTGGCCGAGCGGCACCCGAAGGGCGCCAAGCGCATCGTCGGCGGCAAGGTGGAGCGGTTCGGCCAGGAGCTGCGGATGATCCACCCGGACATCTGGGCCGCCGACAAGGCCGACATCCCCGAGATCGAGCCGGTCTATCCGGCCAGCGCCGGCCTGCCGGCGCGCAGCGTGCGCCGCTTCGCCCTGGAGGCCCTGGCGCGCGCGCCGGAACTGCCCGAGTGGCAGGACCCGGCCTGGCTCGCGCGTGAGCGCCTTCCAACCTGGCGCGAGGCGCTGGCGGCGCTGCACGCGCCGGCCTCGGAGGCCGACCTGGCGCCGCAGGCCCGCCACCGCCGGCGCCTGGCCTTCGACGAACTCCTGGCGCACCAGTTGGCGATGGCGCAGCGCAAACAGGCCCGGCGGGCCGAGCCGGCCGAGCCCGTGTCCGCCGGGGCGACCGCCCGCCGGCTGCAAGACGCCCTGCCCTATCGGCTGACCGGCGCCCAGCAGCGCACCCTCGCCGAGATCGGCGGCGACCTGGCGTCCGGCGAGCGGATGACCCGGCTGGTGCAGGGCGACGTGGGCTCGGGCAAGACCGTGGTCGCCATGCTGGCCATGGCCGATGTCGCCGACGCGGGCGGCCAGAGCGCCCTGATGGCGCCCACCGAGATTCTCGCCCGCCAACACTTCGAGACGCTGGAGGGGCCGCTTTCCGCCCAGGGCGTGCAAGCGGTGCTGCTGACCGGCCGCGACCGCGGCGTCGCCCGCGCCGAAAAGCTGCGCGCCCTGGCCTCCGGCGCCGCCCGGGTCGCGGTCGGCACTCACGCTCTCTTCCAGGACGAAGTCGCCTTCCAGGCCTTGCGCCTGGCGGTGATCGACGAGCAACACCGCTTCGGCGTCGGCGAGCGCCAGCGGCTGCTCGACAAGGGCCAGGCCACGCACCTGCTTTCGCTCTCCGCCACGCCGATCCCGCGCACGCTGGAACTGGCGGCCTACGGCGACCTCGACGTCTCGCGGATCGACGAGAAGCCACCCGGCCGCACGCCCGTCGCCACCCGCGCCGTGCCGATGCCGCGCCTGGAAGACGTCGCTCGCCGGCTGCGCGAGGCGGTGCGGGAGGGCGCGCAGGCGTTTTGGATCTGCCCGCTGGTGTCGGAATCCGAGACCACCGACCTCGCCGCCGCCGAGCAGCGCGCGGCCTGGCTGCGCCGCGGCATCGGGCCGGGGGTCGGCCTGGTGCATGGCAAGCTGCCGCTGGCCGAGAAGGACGCGGTGATGGCCGACTTCGCCGACGGGCAGGTCAAGGTGCTGGTCGCCACCACCGTGGTGGAAGTCGGCGTCAATGTGCCTAACGCCACGATCATGGTGATCGAACAGGCCGAGCGCTTCGGCCTGGCGCAGTTGCACCAGTTGCGCGGCCGCGTCGGCCGGGGGCGCAAGGATTCCTCGTGCGTCCTGCTCTACGACCCGCCGCTCTCGGCCATCGCCCAGGAACGGCTGGACGTGCTGCGGCGCACGGACGACGGCTTCCTGCTGGCCGAGAAGGATCTGGAGCTGCGCGGCGGCGGCGATGCGCTGGGCCTGCGCCAGAGCGGGTTTCCCGCCTATGTCTTCGCCGACCCGTTCGCCCACCGCGACCTGATCGCCGCGGCCGGCGACGACGCGCGGCTGATCCTGGCGCGCGACCCGAAGCTGGAAAACCCGCGCGGCCGGGCGCTGCGGGTGCTGCAGGAACTATTCGACTGGCGGGCGGAGGGTCTTGGCGGCGGTTGAGGCGGCGCGCCAGGCGGCCACGCGGGCTTCCGCATCGGCTTCAAGATCGGCGTAGAAGAGGTTGAATCCCGGCATCTTCGCCCGGTCCGCCCAGGCGCCGTCGCGGCGCAGGGCGTCCGACTTCGGCCGCGAGACCCGCAGGATGCCGTGCTCGCAGTGGGCGCTGACCTGACGCTTGAGGAAGGCCGGCCGCGCGCCCCACTCCAGGCCGGTGGCGTTGGCCGCGCCCTTGTGCAACCGCTCGGACGCCGGGGCGTCGGTGGTGGCGCCCAGGAGCGGGTTGAAACAGAGCGGCGTGCGGCCCTTCAGATGGGTGAGCCCGCCCGCGCCGTCCCAGACCAGCGAGCGATCGAGAAGCCGCTGGCCCCGCTCGATATTGCCCTGTCGGGCGGACATCCAGGCGGCGGCGCAGCCGGCCTCGCCCGGCGCCCGGCAGGCGGGCACACCGAGGTCGTCGAGGGCGGCGGTCTCGATCAGGTAAGCGGCGACGAAACGTGAGCGGATATCGGGGTTTGCAGCGATCTCCTGGGTGATCAGCCGCGCGGCGAGCGAGCCGCCCTGCTCCACACCCACGAGCACGAAGGGCCGGTCAGGGTTGTAACGCGCGATGTAGGCGCGGAACGCGGCCTGGATGTCGCCGTAGGCGAAGCGGCGGGCTTCGCGGGCGTCCTCGCGCAGGGTGAGCAGGGTGTAGAGGCTGGCCTGCCGGTAGCGGGGGGCGAAGATGCGGCCCACCCGCACGAAGGGCCCGGCCCAGTTGGGGGCCATCACCCGGCGGAACAGGCGCTCGGCCTTGCGGTCGTCGACCGGGGCGTTCCAGTGCTCTCCGCCGTCGTAGGTGGTGGGGCCGATGAAGAAGACGTCGACGGCGCCGGCCGCCGGCCGCGCCACCTGGTCGGGCGGCGGCATCAGCAGCCAGCCCGAACGCTCGGCGTAGTCCGCCGCCGGCGGCGGGTCGTAGGTCTGGAAGGGCTCCTTGGGATCGAGTGCGGTCCTGAGGATGTCGTCGCGCCAGATCACCGCCGCGCCGGCCAGCAGCACGACGAGCAGCGCCGCCGCGAGGACCCAGGGGCGCGTCCAGCGGCGAGGCTTGGGCGGCGCCACCGCGCGGCTCAGCGGTACGGGTCGGGCTGGGAGAGATAGCGCCCGACGTAGTCGGCGATCCCGTCCTCCAGGCCGGTGAAGTCGCGGTCGTAGCCGGCCTCCCGCAGGCCGGCCATCTCGGCCTGGGTGAAGTACTGATACTTCTCGCGGATCGCGGGCGGCATGGCGGAGTACTCGATCTGCGGCGCCCGGCCGGCGGCGGCGAACACCGCGGCGGCCATGTCGGCGAAGCTGCGGGCCTGGCCGGAGCCCAGGTTGTAGAGGCCGCTGATCTCGGGATTGTAGAACATCCAGGCCACCACATCGACGACGTCGCGGACGTAGACGAAGTCGCGCATCTGGCCGCCGTCCGGCACGTCGTCCCGGTAGGACTTGAAGAGCTGCACCGCGTGGCCGGCGGCCACCTTCGGCCAGATCTGGGCGGCGACCGACTTCATAGAGGATTTGTGCTCCTCG
>JADZBR010000295.1 GCA_020852035.1 Caulobacteraceae bacterium | reverse complement strand
TGAAGCCCGCCCGCGACGATCCCGCCGCCTATGTTCCCGACGCGGCCTACGAACAGCCGGTGGTCCCGCTCGGCAGCCTGTTCTGGAAGGTGCTGCTGGTCGCCGACCCGGCGGGGATCAAGCGGGTGCTGGTCGACAATGTCGCCAACTACCCGAAGACGGCGATGGAGCGGCGGTTCTTCTCGGCCCTGTTCGGCGACGGCCTGCTTTCCACCGACGGCGACCAGTGGCGCGGCCACCGGCGGATCATGGCCCCGGCCTTCGACCCGCGCAGCGTCGCCGCCTACGGCCCGGCGATGGCGGCCACCGCCGACGCCTTCCTGGCCCGCTGGGACGCGCTGCCGGACGGAACGAGCGTGGACATCTCCGACGAGATGACCCTGCTCACCCTGCAGATCATCTTCCGCACCATGTTCTCCACCGAGGGCGACGACGACCTGGTGGCGCTGGTGGCGCGCACCATGAAGGACGGCCTGCTGGAGATCCGCCCGAGCCTCCTGGACCTCATCCCCGGCGTCTCGCACTTCACCTTCGCCAAGCGCGAGCGCGACGCCGCGCGCGCCTTCGCCCCGCTGGACGCGGCCATCGCCGGGATGATCGCCGCCCGCGAGGCCGACCCCGCGAGCGCTCCCAACGACCTGCTCACCCGCCTGATCGCCGCCCGCGACGCCGAGACCGGCGCCGGCATGACCGCCAAGGAGGTGCGCGACCAGCTGATCACCATCTTCATCGCCGGCCACGAGACCACCGCCTCGGCCATGACCTGGGTCTGGTACGTGCTCTCGCAGCACCCGGCCTGGGACGCGCGGCTGGCGGCCGAGCTCGAAACAGCGCTGGGCGGCCGCGCGCCGACGCAGGACGACCTGCCGGCGCTGGGCCTCTCGCGCCGGATCGCCGAGGAGACCATGCGGCTCTATCCGCCGGCGCCCGGCCTTTCCACCCGCGTGGCCCTGGCCGACGACGAGATCTGCGGGGTGAAGGTGAAGAAGGGCGCCCAGGTCGCGGTCCTGCCGTGGGTCACCCAGCGCCACCGCGCCCACTGGGACGCGCCCGAACGCTTCGACCCCGACCGCTTCCTGCCCGAGCGCAGCGTCGGGCGCCCACGGCTGGCCTACATGCCCTTCGGCGCCGGCCCCAGGGTCTGCATCGGCATGCTGATGGCGGTGAACGAGATCGTGCTGATCCTCTCGGCGCTGGCCCGCCGCTACCGCGCCGAGCTGGAGCCCGGCCACCCGGTCGCGCTGCGCCACCAGGTGACCCTGCGGCCCCGCCACGGCATGCGGATGCGGCTGTGGCGGCGCTGAGCCGCCCAAGAGGTCAGAACGGCACCACGTTCCGCTGGCGGGTGTAGGCCAGATAGCCCACGTTGGCGCCTAGCCTGAGGCCCACGCCGGTGCGGATCGGCGCCAGGGTGATGTCGTTGGCGCGCTGGTAGTTCACCCCCAGCCCGCCGATCAGATAGGCCGAGCCCTCGACGCCGGGGAACCGCTGGAAGATCGCGTCCGGGTAGTGGAGATTGTAGCAGAGGGTGAAGACGCGGCTGGCGTTGCCGCCCCAGTCCCAGCCGACCGAAGGGCCCTGCCAGAAGACTTCCACCGGCCGCTTGTCCTTCATGTAGATCAGGCCCCGGCCGTAGCGCCGGCCGACCACGATGGCGCCCGAGCCCTCCTCGCCGGCGATATAGGCGGTCGGGCGGCCCTGCTCCTGGAACACCCGCTCCACCGCCGCGCCCACCGTCTCGGCGCCGACGCCGAAGAAGTCGGAGGCGGAGTTGACGATCTCCTCGCTGGAATAGGTCTGGGTCTCCTCCGCGCCGGGCGGCGGGGCCGCGGCGTAGTCGGGTTGGCCAGGCGGCGGCGGCGCGCCCTGCAGGTCGCGCTGGCGGCGGTAGGGGTCGGCGACGCAGGCGCTGACGCTTAAGGCCAGGCTGGTGGTGACGAGCGTGCGGCGGTCCATGTGTCGCTCCTTCGCGGCGCTTTGATCAGCGTCAGGCCCCTCGATGGCTTGATTGCGGCGGGGCCGCTTAACGGCCGATTAACCACCCGGCGCGGCTCTAGAGGGGTCGAGACGGCCGCATGCGGCTTCCCCGGTGGCGATCACCAGTACAACCCGCTTCGCCTGGGCGGGGAGCAGGCTCTCCAGAGCCCGCGTCTCGACCCGCCGCCCCCGCGACCTATCCCCGCCCCTCGCGGCGCACGGACAATGTGCTAGAGGGCGCGCCATGACTTCGACGCCGCTCGCCAAAATCCGCAACTTTTCCATCGTGGCGCACATCGATCATGGGAAATCCACGCTCTCCGACCGCCTGATCCAGGAGACCGGCGCCCTCTCGCAGCGCGAGATGAAGGAGCAGGTGCTGGACAACATGGAGATCGAGCGCGAGCGCGGGATCACCATCAAGGCCCAGACCGTGCGGCTGCACTATCACGCCGACGACGGCGAGACCTACGTCCTCAACCTGATGGACACCCCCGGCCACGTCGACTTCGCCTACGAGGTCTCCCGCAGCCTGAAAGCCTGCGAAGGCTCGATCCTCGTCGTCGACGCCAGCCAGGGCGTCGAGGCCCAGACCCTGGCCAACGTCTACCAGGCCATCGACAACGACCACGAGAGCGTCCCGGTGCTCAACAAGGCCGACCTGCCGGCCGCCGAGCCCGAGCGCGTGCGCGCCCAGATCGAGGACGTGATCGGGCTCGACGCCTCCGAGGCGGTGCTGTGCAGCGCCAAGACCGGCCTCGGCATCCACGAGGTGCTGGAGGCCATCGTCACGCGCCTGCCCGCGCCGAAGGGCGATCGCGACGCGCCGCTGAAGGCCCTCCTGGTCGACGCCTGGTACGACCCCTACCTCGGCGTCGTGGTGCTGGTGCGCGTCTTCGACGGGGTGCTGCGCGCCGGCCAGAAGGTGCGGATGATGAACGCCGGCGCCACCTACCAGCTCGACCGCATCGGCGTCTTCCGCCCCAAGCAGACCGAGGTGGACGAGCTCGGCCCCGGCGAGATCGGCTACATCACCGCCCAGATCAAAGAGGTGGCCGACGCCGCCGTCGGCGACACCATCACCGAGGAAAAGCGCCAGACCCCCAGCCCCCTCACGGGCTTCCGCGAAGTGCAGCCGGTGGTGTTCTGCGGCCTCTTCCCGGTCGAC
>JADZBR010000294.1 GCA_020852035.1 Caulobacteraceae bacterium | reverse complement strand
CTGGTCATGGTGAGGGCGGCGAAGCCGCGTCTCGAACCACGCGAGGCCTCACGGCTTCAGCATCACCTTGCCGACGTGGGCGCCGGCTTCGAGATAGGCGTGGGCCTGGGCGACCTCTTCCAGCGGGAACACCTTGTCGATCTGCGGCCTGATCTTGCCCGCCTCGATCCACGGCCAGACCACCCGCTCGACCTCGGCGGCCAGGCGCGCCTTCTCGTCGGCGTCGCGGGGACGCAGGGTGGAGCCGGTGATCGTGCCCCGCTTCTGCATCAGGCGCCCGATGTTGAAGCTGACCTCGGCGCCTGCCTGGGCCGCGACATAGACCAGCCGTCCGCCGGTGTTCATCACCGACAGGTTCCTGGCGAAATAGTCGCCGCCGACCATGTCGAGGATCACGTCGGCGCCGCCCTCGGCCTTCGTCACCGCCTCGAAGTCTTCGGCGGTGACGTCGACGGCCACGTCCGCCCCCAGCGCCTTGGCCGCTGCGGCCTTCTCAGCGCCGCGCCCGGTGGCGATCACCCGCGCGCCGGCGGCCTTGGCCATCAGGATCGCCGTGGTGCCGATGCCGGAGGTGGCGCCGTGCAGCAGCAGGGTCTCGCCCGCCTGCAGGCGCCCGCCCTCGAAGACGTTGGCGTAGACGGTGAACACCGTCTCCGGCAGGCCGGCCGCCTCCTCCAGAGACAAGCCCTTGGGAATCGGCAGGGCGTGGCGGGCGTCGCAGACGGCGTACTCCGCATAGCCGCCGCCGCCGAGCAGGGCGCAGACCTGGTCGCCCGCCTTCCAACGTCCCGCGCCCTCGACCACTTCGCCGGCCACCTCCAGGCCCATAGTGTCGGGCGCCCCGGGCGGAGGGGGATAGAATCCCATGCGCTGGGCGATGTCGGGCCGGTTCACGCCGGCCGCCGCGACGCGGATCAGGATCTGCCCCGGCCCCGGCGTGGGCCGCTCGCGCGGCTCGACCCGCAGGGCCTCGGCCCCGCCCTTGCCGCCTTCGATCGTCACCGCCCGCATCGCCTCGCCCATCGCGTCCCTCCGCCGTCTTGCGCGTCCTGCCGTTCGCGGGTCTGATAGCGACAGCGGAACGGCGGGCATAGTCATGGACGAAGAGCTCACAGCCCGCCGGCAGCGGGGACAGGCCCTGGCCGAGGCCGGCAAGGAAGACCTGGAGCTGTACGGCGTCGAGGAACTGGAAGAGCGGGTGGCCGAGCTCGAGGCGGAGATCGCGCGCACCCGGGCCGAGATTGGCAAGCGGGGGTCGAAGCGGGCGGCGGCCGAGGCGCTGTTCAATTTCAACAAGAATTAAGCGAACCACGGTCTGCGAGACAGCGGCCGTGGCACGGGGGTTGCAGCCTTTCCCTCCACGTCGGGGCGCAAGGCCAGTTAGGACAGAAGGTCGATGACCGATTTCAACGCGCCCAGCCCGGCTGTCGAGCCGGTCCAGCTGATCGCGGACTTCACCCGCTCGGAACTCTTCGAGCGCACCTTCCAGGAGGGCATGGACCTCGTGGAGGAGACCGCCGCCTATCTGGACGGCGGCGGTCGCCAGGATTCCAAACTGCTCTCGCGCAGCGCCGCCCTGGCCTATGCGAGCGAAAGCATGCGCCTGACCACGCGGCTGATGCAGGTGGCCTCGTGGCTGCTGGTGCAGCGCGCGGTGCGCGAAGGCGACATGAGCCCCGATTCCGCCCGCGAAGACCGCTATCGCCTGGGCGCGGAAGAGGTGTGCGGCCCGGCCGAGCCGGTGACCGAGGATCTGCCGGCGGCGCTGATGATCCTGCTGGACCGCTCCGAGCGGCTCTATGAGCGCGTGCGGCACCTGGACCGGCGCATGTATCTCGACGCACCCGAACCGGAGGCGCCGCATCCGGTGCTTTCGCAGATCGACCGGCTGCGGAGCGCATTCGGGGGTTAGCGGCGCGGCCTTGCGTCCTTCGAGACGGCCGCTTCGCGACCTCCTCAGGATGACTAAGTCAGCATAAATCTCGTCATGGTGAGGAGCGCGAAGCGCGTCTCGAACCACGCACGACATCGCAGCGATAGAAAAAGCCGGCCCCGCCACTGGCGAAGCCGGCTCTTCTGCCCAAGGCGGGCCCGCAAGCGGGCCGCTCGCCCTTATTTCTTGGTGAAGGCGCCGAACTTGGCGTTGAAGCGCGACACGCGGCCGCCGCGGTCCAGCAAATGCTGGTTGCCGCCGGTCCAGGCCGGATGGGTCTTCGGGTCGATATCCAGATTCAGCGTCGCGCCTTCCTTCCCATAGGTGGAGCGCGTCTGGTAGCTGGTGCCGTCGGTCATCACCACGGTGATGAAATGATAGTCGGGATGCGTGTCTTGTTTCATGGCGGGCTCTATCGAGCTGGAATGGGAATAGGGTCGAACGTCGCCGCCGGGCGGCGCCGGACGAAGGGCGGGCGTATACAGGCAAACCCCCTGCCAAGGCAAGGGTCGGCCCGGTGAGCGACGCTGTCGCAGCCGAGGGACGGCCCAGCCAGGGCGAGACCTTCGCCCAGGGGCTGGCCAAGGCCGCTGAGCGCCGGCCGCGCGGGCGCAACGTGCGGGCGCTGGGCCACCTGTTGCCGTTCGCCCTGCGCCACCGGTTCGACGCGGGCGCGGCGCTCGTGTTCCTACTCACCGCCACGGCCGCCACCCTGGGGATCTCCGGCGCGGTGCGGCTCCTGATCGAGCACCTGACCGCTGGCGGCGCGACGGCGGCTTCCACCAATCCCTGGTTCCTGCTGATCGGTGGGGTGACCCTGGCGCTGGCGGCCTCCTCGGCGCTGCGGTTCTACTTCGTCACCAAGCTCGGCGAGCGGGTGGTGGCGGACCTGCGGCAGGCGCTCTACGGCCGGCTCGTCACGCTGGACGCGGCCTTCTACCTGCGTCTGAAAACCGGCGAGGTGGTCTCGCGCCTGACCACGGACCTGCAGATCGTCGACACCCTTCTGACCACCTCGGTCTCGGTGGCCCTGCGCAACCTGCTCACCCTGATCGGCGCCCTCTTGCTGTTGGTCGTGGTGAGCCCGCGGCTGACCGGCCTCGTCGTGCTGATCTTCCCCGTCGTGCTGGCGCCGCTGTTCCTTTACGGCCGGCGGGTCCGGACCTTGACCAACGCCACGCAGGAAGAGTTCGCCTCGGCCGTCGGCTACGCCAGCGAGACGCTGGACGCCCTGGAGACGGTGCAGGCGTTCGGACGCGAGCAATCGGCCAGCACACGGTTCTCCGCCAGCGTCGAGCAGGCCTTCCGCACCTCGCTGCGCCGCATGCGGGCGCGGGGGCTGATGACCTTCATGGTCATCACCCTGGTGTTCGGCGGGGTGGCGGCGATCTTCTGGCTGGGCGTGCAGGCGGGGCTGCAGGGCCAGATGAGCTGGGGCGCATTGTTCCAGTTCGCCTTCCTTTCGGTGCTGGCGGCCGGCTCGGTGGGCGCGCTCGGCGAGACCTGGGGCGACGTGCAGAAGGCCGCCGGGGCGATGGAACGGGTCGCCGAGCTGCTGCGGGCCGAACCGGACATCGCCGCCCCGGCCAGTCCGCGCGCCCTGCCGGCGCCGGCGCGCGGCGAGGTGAGCTTCGAGGGCGTCACCTTCGCCTATCCGATGCGGCCGGACCTGCCGGCGCTGAACGGCTTCTCGCTGGCCGTGCGGCCGGGCGAGCGGGTGGCGCTGGTCGGTCCCTCCGGCGCGGGCAAGAGCACGGTCTTTCGCCTGCTGCTGCGCTTCTACGATCCGCAGGTCGGTCAGGTGCGCCTCGACGGCGTCGACCTGCGCGAGGCCGATCCGCTGGAGGTGCGCGGCCGCATGGCGCTGGTGGCGCAGGACTCGCCCCTGTTCTCCGGCTCGGCGGTGGAGAACATCCTCTTCGGCCGCGAGGACGCCAGCCCCGAGGCGGTCGCCGCCGCCGCCCGCGCGGCGCAGGCCGAGGGGTTCCTCTCCGCCCTGCCGGAGGGTTTCGGCACGCCGCTCGGCGAGCGGGCGCGCACCCTCTCCGGCGGCCAGCGCCAGCGGCTGGCGATCGCCCGGGCGCTCGTGCGCGACGCGCCGGTTCTGCTGCTCGACGAGGCGACCAGCGCGCTGGACGCCGAGAACGAGCAGCTGGTCCAGCGCGCCCTCGACGAGGCCATGCAGGGGCGCACCACGCTGGTCATCGCCCACCGGCTGGCGACGGTGCTGAAGGCCGACCGCATCGTGGTGATG
>JADZBR010000293.1 GCA_020852035.1 Caulobacteraceae bacterium | reverse complement strand
GACCTCGCCGGATGCGAGAAGGTCCGGCACCTGCGAGACAGAGGACCACCAGACGATCTGCGGCTTGATGGTGTCGAGCTTGGCGAAGGCGCGATCGACGCCGGCGGGCGTCGCCAGCACCTTGTAGACGTCGGCGGGCGGCACGCCGTCGGCCATCAGCGCGGCCTCCAGCACATACTTCGGCGTCTTGCGCATCCCGCGCTTGCCGGGAAAGCGCTTGAGATCGAAGAAATCGGCCCAGGTCCTGGGCCCGTCCTTCAGCTTGGCGCCGTCGTAGGCGAAGAGCTCGGACCAGACCATGGCGCCGACGCCGCAATCGTGGACGGTGAAGGGCAGGAACTGCTCCTTGCCGCCCAGCAGGTTCCAGTCGAGCTTTTCCAGGACCCCTTCCTCACAGCCGAGGATCACCTCCTCGACTTCGGCCTGCACGATGTCCCAGTCGGCCTGGCCGCCCTGCGCCTTGGCGCGCAGCACGCCGATGCCGCCGCTCCAGACGTCTTCCTTGACCAGGGTCCCGGTCTGCCGGGCGTACTCGGTCCAGTAGGCGCCGCGGTGGGCGGCCTGCGAGGTGCCGCCCCAGCCGACGACGGTGATCGGCGGCTTCTTCTGCGCCTGCGGCGGGCCGCAGGCCGCCAGCGCCGCCAGCGCCGCCAGGATGATCATGCCGTGCCGGATCATGCGCCGTCCTCCGCAAACGCCCGGCAGTCGGCGGCGCGCCAGCCGACTTCAAGGGCTTCGCCAGGGGCCAACAGCACACGGCCGGCGGCGTTCGGCAAGGTCGCGAAGAGCACCTCGCCGGCCGACGTGCGCATCTGAATGCGTGTGTGATCGCCCTGGTAGATCAGCTGTTCGACCTGAGCCGCGAGGCGGTTGTCGAGCTTTGCGGGCTTGAGGGTCAGGCGCTCCGGCCGCACCGACAAGGTGGCGCGCGCGCCGGCCTTCAACTCGCCGACGGGGGTGGCCTTGAGGATCGTCTCGTCCTCCAGCCGCACCGCGCAGGTCTCGCCGTCCAGGGCCGTGACCACGCCGGAGAGGCGATTGTTCTCGCCGATGAAGTTGGCGACGAAGGCGGTCTGCGGGCGCTCGTAGAGCTCCTGCGGCGGGGCGACCTGCTGCACCATGCCGTCGTTGAAGACGGCGATCCGGTCCGACATGGTCAGGGCCTCGGTCTGGTCGTGGGTGACGTAGATCACCGTGATCCCGAGGTCGCGCTGGATCTGCTTGATCTCCAGCTCCAGCTCGGCGCGCAGGCGCTTGTCGAGGGCGCCCAGGGGCTCGTCCATCAGCACCACGTCGGGGTCGAAGACCAGGGCCCGGGCCAGCGCCACCCGCTGCTGCTGGCCGCCGGAGATCTTGCCCGGGCGGCGGTCGTCGAAGCCGGTCAGGCGCACGATTTCCAGCGCCCGGCGCACCCGCTCGGCGGCCTCGGCGCCCCTGACGCCGCGCACCTTCAGCGGGAAGGCGACGTTCTCGGCCACGGTCATGTGGGGGAAGAGGGCGTAGCTCTGGAACACCACGCCCATGTTGCGCCGGTGCGGCGGCGTGCGCGAGAGCGAGCGGCCGGCCAGGATGATGTCGCCCTTGGTCGGCTGCTCGAAGCCGGCGAGCATCATCAGGGCGGTGGTCTTGCCCGAGCCGGAGGGGCCGAGGAAGGTCAGGAACTCGCCGCGCGCCACCGCCAGGTTGAGGTCGGCGACCGCCAGGCGCACGCCGTCGTAGGTCTTCGAGACGTCGTGGAACTGCACATAGGCCGGGTTCGGCGTCTCCGCCGTCCCGCCGCCGGGCCGAAGCTGGGAATCGCGCTCCAGGGCCACGCCTGCCTCAGGCCGCCATCTTGGCGTAGATGCGCGCCAGCCGCTCGACGCCCTCGTCGATGCGCTGGAGGGTCTCGTAGCTGTAGGACAGGCGCACCGAATTGGCCGCCGGGCCGCGATTGCGCGGATAGCCGCCGCCGGGACCGGCGAAGAAGCGGCTGCCGGCCAGGATGTTCACCTTGCGCGCCGCCGCCTCCGCCGCGAAGGCGTCGCCGTCGAAGCCGGGCGGGAAGTCGAGCCAGAGGTAATACCCCCCATCGGGCTCATCGATGGCCGCCGTGGGGAGCCAGCGACGTACGGCCGTCAGCATGCGGTCGCGGTGCTCGCGGTAGACCGCCTGCACCTTGGTCACATGCGCCTCGAAGGCGCCGGAGCGGCAGAAGTCGTAGATGATCCGCTGGGTGAAGGGGCAGGCGCCGCCGTCCGACTTCAGCTGCATCATCCGGGCGATCAGTTCAGGGTGGGCGGCCACCCAGCCGATGCGCAGGCCCGGCGCGATCAGCTTGGAGAAGGTGCCGACGTGGATGACGGTGTCGTCCCTGTCGAGCGCCTTGAGGGTCGGCACGGCCTCGCCGGTGAAGCGCACGCGGCGATAGGGGTTGTCCTCGACGATGAAGACGCCCTCGCGGGCGCAGAGCTCGACCAGCGCCTCGCGGCGGGCCAGCGTCATGGTCGCGCCGGTCGGGTTGTGGAAATCGACGACGTTGTAGACGAACTTCGGCAGGGCCGTTCCGGCCGCCTTCAGCCGGTTGAACAGGGCAGCGAGTTCGTCGACGCGCAGCCCTTCGGCGTCGTGACCGACCTCCAGCACATGGGCGCCGAAGGAGCGGAAGATCGGGATGCAGGTGAAATAGGTGGGGGCGGTCACCACCAGACTGTCGCCCTCGTCGAGCAGCAGGCGGCAGATCAGGTCGATGCCGTGCTTGGCGCCGCCGGCGATCAGAATGTGGTCGGCGCTCACCTGGCAGCCGTCGGCGTTCATGTAGCCGGCGATCCAGTCGCGCAATTCGGGGCTGCCCTGCGGGGGCGCGTACTGCAGCGACTCCTCGCGGTGGGCCGAGAGGGCGTTGATGGCGAACTGCGAGAGCTCGGGCAGCACCTTCGGATAGGCGAAGCCGGAATCGAAGGCGATCACGTCCGCGTCCAGCTCGGACGGGAAGTGCGGCGCCGGAAACGCCGTCGAAAGTCCCGCCGCACGACAGGCCAGAGCGCCCTGGTTCACAACGCCTCCATCACTTCAATCTCGCGACGTTTTGGTCCCGCCGCCTCAGGAGGATCGTTCCACCTGCCCCACATGCGACGATGGTCGGGGCGGCCGAATCCGCCAGCCTGCCTAAGGCTTTGCGACCACGCCGGCCTTCATCACGAAGTTGACGTGTCGCAGCACGGAGACATCGGCGAGCGGATCGCCGTTCACCGCCACCACGTCGGCCGCCTTGCCGGGCGCCAGCGAGCCGACACGGGCCGACAGGCCCAGGTGCGCCGCGCCGTTCACCGTCGCGGTCTGGATCGCCTCCAGGGGCGTCAGGCCGGCGCGGACCAGGAGCTCGAACTCGCGGGCGTTGTCGCCGTGCTTCGACACCGAGGAGTCGGTGCCGAAGGCGATCTTCACCCCGGCCTCGTGGGCCCGGCGGGTGGCGTCGATCATCCGCGGGCCGACCAGCAGGGCCTTCTCCCGCGCCTGCGGGCTGAGGAAGGAGTTCGGGTCGTTGGCCCAGCCTGTGACCGTATCCCCGGCCATCAGGGTGGGGACGAGATAGCTGCCCCGCGCCTTGAAGAGCTTCATGGAGTCGGCGTCGATGAAGGTGCCGTGCTCGATGGAATCGACGCCGGCGCGCAGGGCCGCGTTCACGCCCACCGTGCCGTGGGCGTGCGCCGCCACTTTGCGGCCGAGGGCATGAGCGGTGTGGACGATGGCCTGAAGTTCGTCGTCGTCGAACTGCTGGTCGACCCCTTGCGCGGCGTCGGAGAGCACCGCCCCGGTGGCGACGATCTTGATGATGTCGGCGCCCTTCTGCACCTGTTGGCGCACCACCTTGCGACACTCGTCGGGCCCCGAGCACAGCGTGGGACGCTGGACGGCGCGGATCACATCCCAGCGGTAGCCGTAGACGTCGCCCTCGCCGCCGTGCGGGCTGATCACCGAGCCGGCGGCGACCACCCTCGGCCCCTCGACGTCGCCGCGGGCGATGCCGTCGCGCAGGGCGAGGATGCTGTCGTTCTCGTCGCCCAGGTTGGCGACGGTGGTGAAGCCGGCCTCGAGGGTCTTCTTGGCGAACGGCACCCCCATGATCGCCCAGTCGGCGGTGGTCCTGGTGACCCGGTCCATCTTGTCGCCGGGACCGTTCTCGTGGAGCAGGTGCACATGGCTGTCGATCAGGCCGGGCAGCACGAACTGGCCGCTGAGGTCGATCACCTTCGCGCCCGGCCGCTGGACGAACCCGTCCTCGACCCCGACGATCCTGCCGCCCTGGATGATCAGGGTCCTGCGCGTCTCGACTTTGCCCGTCGCCGGGTCGGCCAAGAGGCGGCCCGCGTGGATCAGCGTGGTTTCGGGCGCTTGCGCCACGGCCGAGCCGGTCAGCAGGGCGAGGGCCAGGGCGCTGGCGATCAGGGGCTTCATCGGCGTCCTCATGAGGCGGCGAGCGCGCGGAAGTCGACCTCGCTGTCGGCGGCGAGCCAGAGCAGCGTCGCCCAGGCGGCGACGTTCTGGTCCAGCGCCTGACGGTCGATCTTGTCGAGGGTGTCGTCGGCGGTGTGGTGGAAATCGAAGTAATCCGTGCCGTCCTGCTCCAGCGCGAACACCGGCACGCCGGCGCTCGCCAGCGGGGCGATGTCCACCCCGCCGCGCCCGGGCGAGCGCTGCGAGGGGATGACGCCGATGGGCCCCAGCAGCCGCAGGGCCTCGCGCCCGAACGGCGCCTCGGCGGCTTTCGGCGGCAGGGCGAGAGCGAAAACGCGGCCGGCGCCGAAGTCGCTCTCGCCGGCCAGGACGTGGCGGCCGATCTCGCCGGCGCGGGGCTCCGAATAGGCCCGCCCGCCGACGTCGCTGGCGTGCGGCTGGGTGACCTCCTCGGCGCCGTAGAAGACGATCCGCACCGTGCGGCGCGGCCTTTGCGGCAGATCGGCGATCAGCTTGGCGGCGGCGGCGATGATGGCGACGCCGGCCGCGTCGTCGATGGCCCCCGTGCCCTGGTCCCAGCTGTCGAGATGGGCGGCGGCGAGCACGATCTCGTCGGGCTTCTCGCGCCCGCGCACCTCGGCGATCACATGCTGCGAGCGGGTGTTCGGCGCATAGCTGGCGGTGGACGAAAGGCGCACGCGCGGGCGTTCGCCGAGCGCGGCCAGGCGGCCGATCTGGTCGGCGTCGGCGTTGGAGAGCGCGAAGGCCGGGATCGCCACCTTGCCGTCGACGTAGCGGGTCGAGCCGGTGTGGGCGAAGCGGTGGGTGCTGGTGCCGATCGAGCGCACCAGATAGGCCACAGCGCCCTTCTTGGCCGCTTCGCTGGGGCCCCAGGCGCGTGCCGCGCCGGCGGCGCCGTAGCCCTGGCCGCTTTGGGTGCGGACGGTGCGGCCATCGACCATCGCGATCCTACCTGCCAGCGATCCGGCGGGCGCGGCCTTCAGCTCCTCCAGGCTGGCGAAGACCACCACCTCGCCCTCGACGCCGCCGGCCGGGGTCGGCGGCGAACCGCCCAATGCGGCGGCGACCAGCGGCTGCGGGCGGTCCGCGAGCAGCACGGCTTCCTCCTCGCCGCGAATCCAGCCGACCAGCGGGAAGGGCTCGACGCGCACATTGCTGAAGCCCAGGCGCTTCAGTTCCTTCGCCGCCCAGGCCGCGGCGGCCGCTTCGCTGGCTGAGCCGGCGGGGCGCGGGCCGAAGCGGGTGGTCAGCTCGCTGACGAAGGGCCAGGCGATGCTGTCGCCGGCCATCGCCCGGTCGCGCAGCTTCACGACCGTCGGCTCATCGGCCAGCCCGGTCGCGGGGAGGGCGAGCGCCAGGACGACGGCGAGGGCGAGGCGCTTCATGCGGCTTTCTGCTCCGCGATCCAGGCGTCGATGCTCTCCTCCAGCATCGGCAGGGGCAAGGGGCCGGATTTCAGGGCCGCGTCGTGGAAGGCCCTGATGTCGAACTTGGCGCCGAGCGCTTTGCGGGCGCGCTCGCGCAGCTCCAGGATCTTCATCTTGCCGATGTAGTAGGCGCAGGCTTGGCCGGGCAGCACGATGTAGCGCTCGATCTCGCGGCGGTTGTCGTAGTCCGACGAGGGCATGTTGGCGTTGGCGTAGTCCAGCGCCTCCTGGCGGCTCCAGCGCTTGGCGTGGATGCCGGTGTCGACCACCAGCCGCACCGCCCGCATCAGCGACATGGTCAGGCGCCCGAACTCCTCATAGGGGCCCTGGTAGAGGCCCATCTCGTCCGCCAGCCCCTCGGCGTAGAGGCCCCAGCCCTCGCTGAACGCCGCCTCGCCGCCGAACTTGCGGAAGCTCGGGATGCCGGTCAGTTCGTGGGCGACGGCGGTCTCGACATGGTGGCCGGGAGTGGCCTCGTGGAACAGGATGGCGGCGGCCTGGTACTTGGGCGCGGCCTTCATGTCGTAGAGGTTGATGTAGAAGACGCCGGGCCGCGAGCCGTCTTGCGGCGGGTTCTGATAGAACGCCTTGGCGGCGGATTTCTCGCGCCACTTCTCCACCGGCCGCACCACCACGTCGGACTTCGGCTGCACGCCGAAGACCTGGCCCTGCTTGGCCAGGGCGCGCTGCAGGATGGCCTCGTTGTCGGCCAGGTACTGGGCGCGGCCGGCCTCGCTGTCGGGATAGTAGAACTGCTGGTCGGTGCGCACGAAGGCGAAGAAGTCCTGCAGCGAGCCGGTGAAGCCGACCTGGCGCATGATCCCGCGCATCTCCTCGTGGAGGCGGGCGACCTCCTTCAGGCCGGTCTCGTGGATCTCGGCGGCGGTGAGCGGCAGGGTCGTGTAGTTCTCCAGCTGGAAGCGATAGTACGCCTCGCCGTCCGGGACATGCCAGATGCCATCCTCTTCGCCTGCGCTCGCCTGGGCGGCCTTCAGGTGGCCGATCAGCTGGCGATAGCCGGGGCCGAAGCCGTCCTTCATGCCGGCCTCGCCCCGGGCGATCAGGTTGGCCTTGTCAGCCTCCGGGATCGAGAGCTTGCCGACCTTGGCCTTGAAGTCGGCCCAGATCGGGCTGTCGGCGCCGCGATCGAACGGCGCGCCGGTGATCAGGTTCTGGGCCTCATAGACGGTGAGGTCGTAGACGAATTTCGGCGGCTTCACGCCGGCCGCTTCCTGCTTCTCGAGCTCGCCGACCAGGGCGGCCATCAGCGGCTTCACCCCGTGCAGGCGCTTGACGTAGGCCTCGGCGTCGCTGGCCTCGTCGACCTGGTGGTT
>JADZBR010000292.1 GCA_020852035.1 Caulobacteraceae bacterium | reverse complement strand
CATCGACGGTCAGCCCTGGACGCAGCAGACCTTTCCCTACCAGGCCAAGTGCCTTGCCTGGCTGCGCGAAGAACACGCGGCCCTGGACACCGCGGGCCGCCGCCGGTTCGAGGCAGCGATCGCCGGCTCCGGCTGCGAGGCCCTGTTCACCTAGACGCTCATCGCAGATCGACCAGGTCCTGGAGGCCGCCGCCGCAACCTCCAGCCGCTGTGCGGCTCCTGGGCGAAGCGGTCGTCCCGCCAGGCGGCGCCAGCGGCTCGCCGTTCGCCTTCAGGTCATCGACCTGAAGCCGCCCCGGGGGTGCGCGAAATCCTGCAACCGCGCCTGCAGGCCGCAGTGGCCGACGAGGCCCCGGCGCGCCTGCGCCCAGGGCGATGCGCCCCGCCTCCGACAATCCCCATTTTCCAGATCCTTCGACCATCAATGTCGCGCCCGATGATTGTCTTTTGTTGACAGTTTGGCTCGACGCGCCAATCGTGGCTGCAATACGGAATATGAACCACGGTTCGCATTTTTGTTGACGGCGGCCGGCCCGGAGGGAGAAGCTATGTCCAAGCGATCGATGCGGCTCGCGTCCGCTCTCGGCTTCTCGGGAGCCGGCTTCGCGGGAATCGCAGGCGCCCAGGCGCAATCGGGGGACGCGGTGGGGAACACCGTCAAGGCAGTCGCGGCGACCGGCTCCTGCATAGGCGACAGCGTGCGGACGAACGCCCTGCCGGTCGGCGTGCTGAGCGCCGAAGACCTGCGCCGACGCGGCTCACCCAACCTGATCGCGCCCTTCGCGCGCCTCAGCAACAACCACGACCCCTTCACCGCCTCCAGCGCCGGCCGGGTGGTGAAGCTCGCCCTTTCCAAGCGCTACTGACGAGACCCGATTTCCATGACCGAACCTGCGCCTCCCCGCCCGAACCACGGATACGGCACGCCCAACACCGACTACGTGCGCACCTGGCGAGAGCGGGCTGACCCGCGGCCGATGTGGGCGCTGAACCTGATGCGCTATCGGCCGAAGGCGCAGTATCCGGACGGGCGCGCCACCGACCTCACCGGCTGGGAGGCCGACGACCTCTACGCGCCCTACGAGGAACTGGCCGCGGTCGGGGCCTCCGGCGTCCTGCGCGCGCCGGTGGTTCACCAGCTGGTCGGCGACGGCGCCCGCTGGGACCGGATCGGCATCGCGCTCTATCCCACCCAGGGCGCCATGCTCGACATGCAGATGTCGCCGGCGTTCCAGGAACGCCACCATCACAAGATCGCCGGCATGGAGTTCACCATCGTGGTGGCCACCTTCCGCCCGGAAGGCGCCCCGACGCCGCCGGTCAGCGCGGACGAGACCCCGCTGCTGCTGCTGCAGCTGGTCGGCGACCGCACCGCGCCCGATCTCGCCGCGGGACTGGACGTCCAGCCCATCGCCACCTTCGACGCCGACAACGTGATCATCGGCGACGAGCGTCGCTACGCGCAGGCCCGTTGGCACGCCGTGTCCGAAGCCGTCGGCGAGGAGCTCAGCCGCCGCCCGCGTGTCGAGGATGCGTCGAGCTACGCCTTCCTCCTGCGGCCGGACCGCAACGAGCTGGCCGCGTCACTGCAACCATGATCCTTCGCCTTTCCCTCGCATAAAATGACATGCACAATGTCAATAGATCGCGCAGACTGAGGCGCGACGGGAGGAACTGATGTCTAGAAAACTGATCACCCGGCTCGCCATCGGCCTTGCCGTGATCGTGGTCCTGGCCGGGATCGCGTTCGCCAACGTCAAGTCGATCATCCTCTTCGCCGTCGGCAACCTCGGCAAGGAGAAGGTCGGTCCCACCCAGGAGGTGGTCTGGTCGCAGGGCCCCGCGACCCCGGCCCCCGGCGAGCGCCCGCCCAATGTGGTGGTGATCCTGGCCGATGACCTGGGCATCAACGACATCTCGACCTTCGGCGGCGGCGTGGCGCAGGGCCTGGTCCCCACGCCCAACATCGACGCCCTGGCCGCCAGCGGCGCGATCATGCCGCAGGCCTACTCCGGCACCGCCGCCTGCGCGCCCTCGCGGGCCATGCTGATGACCGGCCGCTACCCGACCCGTCACGGCTTCGAGTTCACGCCCACGCCGAACGGCATGCAGCGGATCCTGACCCTCTTCTACAACGACGGCACGCGGCCCCATGAGATGATCGGCGACCCCAAGGCCGAGGCCGCGCAACCCTCGTTCCAGGAACAGGGCCTGCCGGGCTCGGAAGTCACGGTCGCCGAGGTGCTCAAGCCGCGCGGCTATCACACCGTCCATATCGGCAAATGGCACCTCGGCGGCGGGCCGGAGTTCAGCGCCAACGCGCAAGGTTTCGACGAGAGCCTGCTGATGGCCAGTTCCCTCTATCTGCCGGAAAAGGACCCCCGCGTCGTCAACGCCAAGCTGCCGTTCGACCCGATCGACAAGTTCCTCTGGGCGCGCATGCAGCACGCGGCGACCTTCAACAACGGCCCCCGCTTCGCGCCGCCCGGCTACCTCACCGACTACTACACGGACGAGGCGCTGAAGGTGATCGACGCCAACCGGAACCGGCCGTTCTTCCTCTACCTGGCCCACTGGGGCGTCCACAGCCCGCTGCAGGCCAGCAAGGCCGACTACGACGCCCTGCCGCAGATCAAGGACCATCGCCTGCGGGTCTACGCCGCCATGGTCCGCGCCCTCGACCGCAGCGTCGGCCGGGTGATGCAGAAGCTGCGCGACGACGGCCTGGCCGAGAACACCGTCGTGATCTTCACCAGCGACAACGGCGGCGCCGGCTACCTGGGCCTGCCGGACGTCAACAAGCCCTACCGCGGCTGGAAGCTGACCTTCTTCGAAGGCGGCATCCGGGTGCCCTACTTCGTCTCCTGGCCCGGCCACATCGCGCCCGGCACGCGTCTGGAGGACCCGGTCAGCCACATCGACCTCCTGCCCACCGTGGCCGCCGTCGCCGGCGCCGCGCCGCCCGCCGACCGTCCGATCGACGGCGCGAACCTGCTGCCCTACCTCACGGGCGGCCCCAAGCCCGCGACGCCGCCGCACGAGGCGATCTTCTGGCAGGACGGCCACTACCTGGCGGTGCTGAAGGGCGGCTGGAAGCTGCAGACCTCCGAGCGGCCGAAGAAGGACTGGCTGTTCCACGTCGCGGTCGACCCGACCGAGCAGCAGAACCTGGCGGCCGCCAATCCCGCCAAGGTCGCCGAGCTGAAGGCCGCCATCGCCGAGCACCGCCGCGGCGGCAAGAGCGCGCTCTTCCCCTACACCGGCCAGATGCCCGTGACGGTCGACAAGACCCTCGAGCAGAAGGCCACCGCCGCCGATGAATACATCTACTGGCCGGGCTGACGGGGGATGACTGTGCTCGACATTCAGGAAACGCCGGCCGGCGTGCCTTTCGTCCGTTCGCCGGACGCCGGCTTCGAGGGGCTCGAAGGTTATCCCTGGCCGCCCAACTACATCGCCTTCGAGGGGCTGCGCCTGCACTATGTGGACGCCGGCCCGCGGGACGGCCCGGTCGCCCTGCTCACCCACGGCATGCCGAGCTGGAGCTATCTCAACCGCCACATCATCACGCGCCTGACCGCGGCCGGCTGGCGCTGCATCGCCCCCGACCACATCGGCTTCGGGCGTTCCGACAAGGTGATTGACGACGGCT
>JADZBR010000291.1 GCA_020852035.1 Caulobacteraceae bacterium | reverse complement strand
GTTGCGTGCGGCGATCCGCGAGGAGATGGAGAAGGGCGACTTCGAGGCGGCCACGGTGCTGGCCAACGAGATGGAAGACCGCTTTGGCTACGGGCAGGAGGCCGACAAGTTCCGCGACCAGATCAACACCACCAGCCGGGCGGCGATCGAGCGGCGGATCCGGGAGACCGAGGACAACGTCGCGGCGTTGATCAAGAGATTCGAATGGCGGGCGGCGCAGCGGGAAAGCGTTACGCGGGAGCGGCGGCCGGATCTCTGGGCGGCGCATCTCGCCAATCAACAGGCAAAGGGCGTCATCAAGCCCAGTAAGGAATGAGATTATGAACGTGATCCAGCAACTCGAACGCGAAGAGTTCGAACGCCTCGCCTCGGCCCGCAAGGTGCCGGACTTCCGCCCCGGCGACACCGTGCGCGTCAACGTGCGCATCAAGGAAGGCGAGCGCGAGCGCGTCCAGGCCTATGAGGGCGTCTGCATCGCCCGCGCGGGGTCTGGCATCAACGAGAGCTTCACCGTCCGCAAGATCAGCTTCGGCGAGGGCGTGGAGCGTCAGTTCCCGATCATGTCGCCGATGATCGAATCCATCGAGGTCAAGCGCCGCGGCATCGTGCGCCGCGCCAAGCTCTACTACCTGCGCGACCGCCGCGGGAAGTCGGCCCGGATCGCCGAGCGCCAGACCTACGCCGCCCGCGAAGCCGAAGTGGCCGCCACCGTGCACGAGGTTCCCGCCGAGGAGCCGAAGGTCGAGGCCGCGACCGAGGAATAGGCTTCCAGAGCCATCCGAACATGAAAAGGGCCGGACGCGATGTCCGGCCCTTTTGCATGAACCTCCCCTCCCCCTTGAGGGGAGGGGCCGGGGGTGGGGGTGTAGGCCTGTGACTCTCGGAGAAGGTCTCAGGGTGGTGCTTCGCCGGAAAGTCCTCCGCTGACACCCCCACCCCAACCCCTCCCCTCAAGGGGGAGGGGCTATGCCTAAGTCAGCCGGCCGTTGATGATCTCCTTGGAGCGGGCGCGGGTCTTGGGCCCGTGCGCCCAGTCGGCCTCATTGCGGTCGCCGGGGCGGCTGCGGTCGGCGAAGTCCTCTTCCTCGGGGATGTCCGCGGCGTCTGCAGCGCCGCCGGGGTCCTGCATGGCCTCCAGTTCGCCGATTCCGTCGCCCTCCCGGGCGGCGTGGTTGGCCTTCGGCGTGTCGGTCTGGAAGCTGCGGGGCGCGTTGGGCATGTCCGTCCTCCGGTTTGGATGCTGAGGGTCCCAACCGCCGAGCCCGCCGCGACGTTCCGCATTGAGCGCGAGCCCCGCCCGCGCTAGGCGGGGCGCGATGCCGAGCGCCGTCCGCACCGCCTATGACGCCCATCTGGCGGACGGAACGATCCGCCCCGACCCGGCGCAGGACGCCGCGCTGACGGCTCTGGAGCGGGTCGAGCGCGACCTCGCCGCCGACGAGCCGGGCTTCTTCCGCAAGGCCAAGGGCGTACGCGGCGTCTACCTCTGGGGGCCGGTGGGGCGCGGCAAGTCCATGCTGATGGACCTCTTCTGCGACTCAAGCCCCGTGACGCCCAAGCGGCGCACCCACTTCCACGTCTTCATGGGCGAGGCCCACCGGCTGATCGACGCCTGGCGCAAGGGCGACGCGGCCGCCCGCAAGGCCCGCTTCGGCCAGCACAGGGGCGACGACCCGATCCCGCCGACCGCCGCGGTGCTGGCGAGGCAGGCGCGCCTGCTGTGCTTCGACGAGTTCCAGGTGACCGACATCGCCGACGCGATGATCCTCGGACGCCTGTTCGAGGCGCTGTTCGAGCACGGGGTGACGGTGGTGGCGACCTCCAACCGCCCGCCGGACGCGCTCTACAAGGACGGCATCAACCGCCAGCTCTTCCTGCCGTTCATCGGCCTTCTGAAACAGAAGCTGGAGATCGTCGAACTGGCCGGGCCGCGCGACTACCGGCTCGACCGGCTGCGGGCGGCGGGCGTCTGGTTCTCGCCGATCGACCCGGACCATCGCCGGGCCTACGACCGCCTCTGGCTGGACGTGCTCGACGGCATCGAGCCCTGCGAGGCCCGGCTGGAGGTGCTGGGCCGCGAGGTGGTGCTGCCGCGCACCGCCGGCGGCCTGGTGCGCGCGACCTTCGCGGAGCTTTGCGAGCGCCCGCTGGGGCCGAACGACTACTTGGCGCTGGCGGCGCGCTTCCACACGGTGTTCCTGGAGGAGGCGCCGAAGCTGGTCCCCGCCCGCCGCGAGGCCGCCCGCCGGTTCGTCACCCTGATCGACGCGCTCTACGAGGCCCGCGCCAAGCTGGTGACCCTGGCCGAGGCCGAGCCGGCGGCGCTCTACCCGGAGGGCGACGGCGCCTTCGAGTTCGAGCGCACCGCCTCGCGCCTGCAGGAGATGCGCTCGGCCGACTGGCTGGCGGAAAGAGCCCCTCCCCCTTGAGGGGAGGGGTTGGGGTGGGGGTGTCAGCGGAGGATTATCCGGCGAAGCCCCACCCTGAGCCCTTCCAGAGAGTCACAGGCCTGCACCCCCACCCCCGACCCCTCCCCTCAAGGGGGAGGGGAGGCCAGGCTCTCCACCAGCGCCCGGGCCGACGGGCGCAGCTCGGCGATGTCGCGCACGCAGATGGTCAGGTCGCGCAGCGCCCAGGGGTCGTCCAGCTCGATGATCGCCAGGTTCATCGTCTGCGCCGCTCGCCGCGCCGTGGTCTCCGGCGCGACCCCTACGCCGACGCCGCCCTCGACCATCCGGCAAACGGCGTCGAAGCTGCGCAGCTGCACCCGCAGGCGCAGCGGCAGGCCCAGGCCGGCCGCCTTGCCGGCCAGGAACCGCTGCAGCGAACTGGCGCGATCCAGCCCCACGAGGTCGTAGGCCAGCACCTCGGCGAAGGCCGCATGGCTGCGGGCGGCCAGCGGGTGGCCGGCGGGGGCCACCACCACGAAGCGGTCGGAGCGGAACGGGAAGGTCTGCAGGCGGCCGAAGTCCACGGTCGCGGCGGCGATGCCGATGTCGCCGACGCCCTCGGCGATCAGCCCGACCACCTCGTCGGAGAGGCGCTCCTCCAGGTTCACCGACAGGCCCGGATGGTCGGCCAGGAAGCGGCTCATCGCCTCGGGCAGGAACTCGGTGATGGCGTTGGTGTTGGCCAGCACCCGCACCTCGCCGGCCAGGCCCGGGGAGAAGGCGGCGAGGTCCTCGCGCAGGCGCGCGGAGCGTTCGAGCAGGGCGCGGGCATGGCGCAGCAGGACGAGGCCCGCCGGCGTCAGCGAGACGCCTCGCCGCGAGCGAAGGAAGAGCGGCGCGCCCAGCGTCTCCTCCATCGCCCGCACACGGGTGGAGGCGGCCGCCAGGGCCAGCGAGGACCGTTCCGCGCCGGCGGTGATCGAGCCGGCGTCGGCGATCTCGCAGAACAGCCGCAGGTCGGTGAGATCGAAGCGCATCCTTCGCCTTTCGCGAAGGCTATATACGCTCATCGCGCATTGCGCCGAAGCGCGTATTGGAGTGTCTTCGCGCTGGGCGAACGACTTGCCGGCCGCCGAGGGTTCTCCAGTTGCGAAGGGTTCGCAAGTTCTGGCGGGGCTTCGGGCCGGTTCGTTGACACCCAAGGGGCGCGGCCTAAAAGCGGCGCCATCCGTACGCGCCAGGGTTCAATCGAGAGTCAAGGATGTCCGACGCCGCCAAGATACCGCCACGGCCGCTCTCGCCACACCTGCAGGTGTGGCGCTGGCACATCACGATGGCCTGCTCGATCCTGCACCGCGCCAGCATCTTCGCGCTCTATCTCTCGGCCCTGCTCGTGGCCGGCTGGGCCCTGGCGCTGGCCGCGGGCCTGGGCGCCTACCAGGGCTATATGGCGGTGCTCGGCTCGCCGCTCGGCCTTCTGGTGCTGTTCGGCCTGACGGCGATGCTGCTGTTCAACCTGGCCTACAATGTGCGCCAGACCTTCTGGGACCTCGGCCGAGGTTTCAATCCGAAGACCGCCGACGCGACGGGCCTCCTCTGCATCGCCGTCGGCCTGATCGGCGCGGTGCTGGTCTGGGGCGCGGCTTTCTCGATGGGAGCGTTCGGATGAGCCTTCGCACGCCGCGCTCGCGCGCCCTCGGCCTCGGCGCCTCGCACCACGGCGTCGGCCACTTCATCGTCGAGCGGGCCTCGGGCCTCTTGATGATCCCGCTCGGCCTCTGGGGCGTCTGGTCGGCCCTGACGCTGGCCGGCCGTGACTATCTCGACGCCGCCGACTGGATCGCCCATCCGGTGAACGCCGTCCTCCTGGCGCTGCTGCTGATCGCCGCCCTGGTGCATGCGAAGAACGCCATGCAGGTGGTGATCGAGGACTACGTCACCCGCTTCACCAGCAAGGCCGCGCTGCTCTTGCTCAACGTTTCTGTCTGCGTCCTCGCCGGCGCGCTCGGCCTGTTCGCGATCCTCAAGGCCGCCCTCACCGGAGCCTTCTAGATGGCCGCCTACACCTTCATCGACCACAAGTTCGACGTCGTGGTCGTCGGCGCGGGGGGCTCTGGCCTGCGCGCGGCGCTCGGCTGCGCCCAGGCGGGGCTGAAGACCGCCTGCATCACCAAGGTCTTCCCCACCCGCTCGCACACCGTGGCGGCGCAGGGCGGCATCTCCGCCTCGCTCGGCAACATGGGCGAGGACGACTGGCGCTGGCACATGTACGACACCGTCAAGGGGTCCGACTGGCTGGGCGACCAGGACGCCATCGAATACCTGACCCGCAACGCGCCCGCCGCCGTCTATGAGCTGGAGCACTGGGGCGTGCCCTTCTCGCGCACCGAGGATGGCAAGATCTACCAGCGCGCCTTCGGCGGCATGACCAAGAACTACGGCGAGGCGCCGATCCAGCGCACCTGCGCGGCGGCCGACCGCACCGGCCACGCCATGCTGCACACCATGTACGGCCAGTCGCTGGCGCACGAGACCGAGTTCTTCATCGAGTATTTCGCCCTCGACCTGATCATGGACGACGGCGTCTGCCGCGGCGTGACCGCCTGGAAGCTGGACGACGGCACCCTGCACCGCTTCCAGGCGCAGACGGTGATCCTGGCCACCGGCGGCTATGGCCGGGCCTACTTCTCCTGC
>JADZBR010000290.1 GCA_020852035.1 Caulobacteraceae bacterium | reverse complement strand
GCGCCGCAGGCGGCGAAGGACGATGGGGGAAGTATGCGCTTCCTCTCAAACCTCCCCCATCGACCCTCGGCTGCGCCTTCGGGCCACTTCCCCCATCCTGGGGGAAGGTTGACTTCTCCATCTCCCCGCGCTTTCTGCCGCGCCCCGCCGGGGAGGGCGCCATGGACACCGCGATCGGCATCGACTTCGGCACCACCAACACGGTGGTGGCGACGGCGCTCGAGGACGGCCACGCCGAACTGATGCGCTTCCCGGTCGACGGGCAGGACCAGTTCGCCTTCCGCTCGGCGCTCAGCTTCTACGCCCCGCCCGAGCGGCCGGGCGAGCGCGAGATCGAGGCCGGCCCCTTCGCCATTGACGCCTATGTGGCCGACCCGCTGGAGACGCGGTTCATCCAGTCGTTCAAGACCTTCGCCGCCTCGGCCTCCTTCACCGAGACCCAGGTGCTGAACCGGCGCTACCTCTTCGAGGACCTGCTCTCCACATATCTGTTGCGCCTGCGCGACCACGCCGGCTCCAAGTTCGCCCGCACCCCCAGGGCCATCGTCGGCCGCCCGGTCACCTTCGCCGGCGCCGCGCCGGACGAGGCGCTGGCCGTCAGCCGCTACGAGACCGCCTTCCGGCGTCTGGGCTTCACCGACATCCGCTACGCCTACGAGCCGGTCGGCGCGGCCTTCTTCTTCGCCCGGCGGCTGACCGGGGACGCCACGGTGCTGGTCGGCGACTTCGGCGGCGGCACCAGCGACTTCTCGATCGTGCGCTTCTCCCGCGCCGGTGGGCGGCTCTCGGCGACGCCGCTCGGCCGGGCGGGCGTCGGGGTGGCGGGCGACGCCTTCGACTACCGGATCATCGACCACCTGGTCTCGCCGGCGCTCGGCAAGGGGACCAGCTACAAGGGAATGGGCGCCGTGCTGCCGATCCCCAACCGCTACTACTCGGCCTTCGCGCGCTGGGAGCAGCTGGCCCTGCTGCGCGCCTCCAGGGACATGCGCGACATCCGCGGCCTCGTCCGCACCGCCGTCGACGCCGAGAAGATCGCCCGGCTGGTCGAGGTGCTGGACGACAACCACGGCTACCGCCTCTACCGCTCGGTCTCGCGGCTGAAGGAGGCGCTGTCGGCGGCGGACGAGGCCGAGTTCCGCTTCGAGACCGACAACTTCGAGATCGCCCGGCCGGTGGCGCGGGCTGAGTTCGAGGGCTGGATCGCCCCGGAGCTGGAACGGATCGAGACGGCGGTCGACCAGGCCCTGGCCGAGGCCGCCATCGGCCCGGAGGTGGTCGACCGGGTGTTCCTCACCGGCGGCTCGTCGCTGGTGCCGGCGGTGCGGGCGATCTTCCACCGAAGGTTCCCGGCCGAGCGCATCGAGACCGGAGCGGAGCTGGAATCCATCGCCTCGGGCCTGGCGCTGATCGGCCGCGAGGACGACGTCGAGCGCTGGACGGGGCGGGCCTAGTCGGGCGCGGCGGCGGCCGGCCTCGCGACCCCGAACGCGGCCGAGCCCATGGCGGCGCAGACCACGGCGGCGAGGCCGGCGAGCTGGGCCGGGTGCATCCGCTCGTGCAGGGCGAGGAACCCGGCCAGCACGCCGAACGCCGGCTCCAGGCTGGTGAACACCGCGAAGGTGCGCGCCGGCATCCTGGGCATGGCGAAGAGCTCCAGCGACATCGGCAGGGCGGTGGAGAACACCGCCACGGCCAGCGCCAGCGGCCACAGGCTGAGGTTCAGCAGGGCCGCGCCCGCGTGCTGGACGCCGACCGGCAGGATGATCAGCGCCGCCACGCTCAGGGCCAGGGCGGCGGTGGGCGCGGCGCCCAGCGCGCCGGCGGCGATCCGCCCGCAGAGGATGTAGCCCGCCCAGCCCGCCGCCGCGCCGAGGGCGTAGAGGACGCCGAGCGGGTCGGCCTGGCCGCCCGCATCGCCGCCCACCAGGCCCCAGACGCCGGCGGCGGCGAGGGCCGCCCAGGCAAGGTCCAGCGGGCGGCGCGACCCGGCGATGGCGATGGCCAGGGGCCCCAGGAACTGCAGGGCGATGGCCATGCCGAGCGGCAGCCGGTCGATGGCCAGGTAGAAGAACAGCACCGCCGCCGCCATCGAGACCCCGAGGCCGAGCAGCGGCGCCTTGGGCAGGTCCGGCCGCCAGACCCGCCACGGGCGGGCGATGGCGACGAGCAGGAGGGCGGCGAAGAGGGTGCGCAGGCTCGCCGCGCCTTGCGCGCCGAGCGCCGGGAACAGCCCCTTGGCCAGGGCCGCGCCGAACTGGAAGCACGCCACGGCGGCGGTGACGGCCAGGACCGGCAGGGCGAGATCGCGCAGGCGGTCCATAGGGTCGGCGCGCCTCTCCGAAGGGCTCGAACGCGGGGGTTCGCGGCCCTCCTAGAGGACTTCGCCGCGGGCGCGCAACGGCCCGCGGCGCCGGGCGGGGATCAGCCCCGCTTGCCCGGCCAGGTCAGATAGCCGAGTTCGTCGCGGCCGGCGTAGCCGGCGTCGTAGTGGAAGCGATAGCCGCCGCGGCCGTAGCCGCCTTCATAACCATAGCCGTCGCCGTAGCCGTAGGAGCTGTAGCTCGACGAGGCGTAGCCGCCGCGGCGGGCGTAGGCGTCCGCATAGTCGCCGTGATCGTAGAGCCGGTCGTCGGCGTGGCCGTAGCGGCTGGCCCGGCGGCCGTCGTCATAGCGCTTCTCGATGATCACCCGGCGCTCGCGGCGGGCGCCGTCATAGCGGCCGGCCTGTTCGTCGAACGCGCGCGCATCGTCGGCGTAGCGGCCGTCGTCGCGGTAATCGCGGTAATCGCCGTCGTCGCGGCCATAGTCCTCATAGCCGCCGGCGTAGGCGTCGCCGCCGTAGCCGTAGGACCTGTAGACGCGCGTCTCGGCGCGGCCGCCGCCGAAGCGGTCGAAGTCGCGCCAGGCGTAGCCGTCGCCGTGGGACCGGTGAACGCGATGTTCGCCCTTGCCCCAGCCGTGGCCGCGCGAGTTCCAGCCGCGATGATCGCCGTCCCAGCCGTAGCCGCGGGCCGAGGAGCTGTAGCGCTGGTAGACCTTCTTATCGACGTAGCGGCGCGCGCGGCCCTCGTAGCCGTAGTCGCGCTGGAAGTCCTGCGCGCCGGCCTCGGCCAGCAGGTCGGCGTCGTCGGCCGCGCGGTCCCAGGCCCGGTAGTCTTCGCCCTGGGCCGCGTAGTCGCTCGCATAGCGGTCGTCGTAGCGGCTGAAGCTGTCGTCGTGGTGGCCGCCGCCGCGCCGGTGCAGGTCGTCCTGCCGGTGGCGCAGCCATTCCTCGTGGTTCAGCTGCTCGGCGATGGCCCAGCTGTCGTCATGGTCGGGCGGGCACTCGGGGCCGTGCCGGTGGTGCTTCTTGACCACCTTGGTCTTGACGACCTTGTGGTGGGATTTCTTGGCGGCGGGCATGCCGTCGCTCATGGCCGCGCCGGAGAGACCGACGAGGCTGAGCACGAGCACGGCGACGAGAGACGGACGCATGGTTTGGATCTCCGCGGGCGGACCTTCAAACCTTACCAAAACACTAACGGCGGGGCGATGCGCGCCTATTCGCCCGCCGCGCGAAGAAAGCCCTCCACCAGGGCGTCGTAGGGCGCGAGCCCCTTGTAGGCGCGGAACGCCGGCGTCGCCTGCCGCCAGGCCGCCGCGAAGGCCGCCAGCCGCGCCGCATCGCCGGCCAGGCTGGCCAGCGGATCGCGCCAGACGCGGATGGTGAAGACCACGCCCGCGCCGCCCGGCGCCCGCCGCAGCGTCTGGCGCTCGACCCGCAGGAACAGGGCCTCGCCCGCCTCGCCGGGCCCGATCTGGCCAATGCGCGCGCGGATCGGGGCAGGGCGGGGGGTGAAGAGGTCGTCGGTGTTGACCAGGGTCCAGTTGCGCCGCTGCAGGACCAGCCCGTCGCGCAGGCCGTCGAAGATGCGCTCCACCCGCTTGCCGAACCGCTCGGCGAAGCCCGGCACCGGCCCGTGCAACTCGGCCAGCGAGCGGCCGATCACCTGCTCGGCGGAGAAGAAGGTGGGGGCCGACAGGCTGAGCGCGCCGACCCGCCAGGCGTCGGACCGCTGCATCAGCACCAGATCGTCGGCGACGAGGCGCGAGGCGGCGTAGAGCGGCGGAAGGTCTGGCCGTTCCGCGGCCCGCCCGGTCGCCGCCTCGACCATCGCCAGCACCTGCGCCTGGGCGGCGCGCGAGCCGGGCGTCTCGGCCCAGACCAGGTCGCGGTGCGTGGCCATGAGCGCGTCCTTGCGGGCGGCGGGATCGGCCTCGCCGCCCTCCAGCCAGTCGGCCTCGGGAATCGGCCCAAGGCCGATGGCGAAGTCCGCCGCCGCCTCGGCCCAGGGCGTGTGGCGCGGGCTCATCGCGCCAGGGCGGCGCGCGCCAGACGCGCCACGGTGAGGCCGGCCGTGACGCCAACCAGGTTGGCGACGACGTCGTAGAGGTGGCCGACGCGGCCGAAGTGCATCGACGCCTGGGCCAGCTCGACGCCGACGCCGAGGGCGAAGACCCCGCCGGCCACCTCCAGCGGGCGGCGTGGAAAGGCCAGCAGCCAGGCCAGCGTCAGGGCGGTGTAGGCGATGGCGTGCTCGGCCTTGTCCCAGAGGTCGACCTTCGGCAGAGCCGTGGAGGGCGCCAGCGACAGGTAGAGCACGACCAGGCCGCAGAGCACCGCCGCGGCGAGCCGCAGGCCGAAGGGGATTCGCACGGGCGTCATGCGCCTAGCTTGCACGTCCGCGGCGGCGTCTCTAGCGTCCGCGCGCATTCGTAGGAGACGGTGGCGTTCATGGCGGTCGAGGCGGTGATCTGGGATTTTGGCGGGGTGTTCACCTCCTCGCCGTTCGAGGCGTTCAACCGGTTCGAGGCCGAGCGGGGCCTGCCGAAGGACCTGATCCGGCGGATCAACGCCACCAATCCCGACACCAACGCCTGGGCCCTCTTCGAGCGCAACGAGGTGGACGCCACAGGCTTCGACGCCAAGTTCGCCGAGGAGGCCGCGGCCCTCGGTCACCAGGTGCGCGGGCGCGACGTGCTGCCGTTGCTGTCGGGGGCGGTGCGGCCGGCGATGGTGGCGGCGCTGAAGACCTGCAAGCAGCACTTCAAGGTGGGTTGCATCACCAACAACGTGGTCTCCACCCACAGCCCCGGCCTGGCGGACCGGCCGGCCAGCATCTTCGGCCAGATCATGGGCGACTTCGACGCGATCATCGAAAGCTCCAAGGCCGGGGTGAGGAAGCCCGACCCGAAGATCTATCTGATGATGTGCGAGCTGCTGGGCGTGGCGCCGGCGTCCTGCGTCTACCTCGACGACCTCGGCATCAACTGCAAGCCGGCCGCCCAGCTGGGCATGAGGGCGATCAAGGTGGTGAGCGTGGAGCAGACGCTGGGCGAACTCGCCGCGGCGACCGGGCTGACGTTCGACGCCGAAGCGCAGGCGGTTTGAGCGCCGCGACCTGCGCCCTGCTGGTCCAGCTCGCGGTCTGGCCGCTGCATGACGGGCGCAATCTCAGCCAGGCCTGGTTCAACGGCCAGGTGGACAGCCACGGGATCGGGCCGCTTGAGGCCGAGATCGGCGAGAGAATCGCCGAACTCGCACCGGAAGCCCGGGCGCTGATCGCCGCGCCCAACGGGCCGGCCGTCGACTGCGGCCCGGCGTTTCGCGCGGCCGGCTTCAAACGTGCGCCCTGGCCGCGCCCTCGCGAGGGCTTCTACGGCAGCCCAGACCGGCAGCCGGCCGTCACCTTCGATGTCGTTCGCTTTTCGCCTTCGGGGCGCCATGCGCTGGTGGCCTGGGGCTACTACTATGCGCCGCGGTCGGCGGGCTTTCGCTATGCGTTCTTCGAGCGCATGGGGCCGCGCTGGACCCTGCGGCTCGATGGCCGGTACGGACCGATCGCCTAGTTCATAAGGAGGCGCGCCAGTGACCCGTCCCAACAAGATCGGCGCCGCGGCGGCGCTCGCCCAGCTGCCGGCCTGGTCGGCGGTGGAAGGGCGCGACGCCATCCGCCGCGAGTTCCGCTTCGCCGACTTCAACGAAGCGTTCGGCTTCATGACCCGCGTGGCGCTGAAGGCCGACCAGCTCGACCACCACCCGGAGTGGTTCAACGTCTACAACCGCGTCGAGGTGCTGCTGGCCACCCACGACGCGGACGGGGTGACGGAGCTGGATGTCGAGCTGGCCCGGTTCATGGACGCGGCGGCGGGGAGCTGAGCCCCCAATCCTTTTCCGATCATCCCCGCGAAAGCGGGGACCCAGGCGTTTTATCGAAGGGCGTTGGCGTTTCCGGTCGAACCTAAAAATCCTGGGTCCCCGCTTTCGCGGGGATGAGCGGAGGGAGGGGCGGCCGCGAGACTCCATTCCGACCGCACGGCGGCGTCGGATTCCACCGCAAGGTGGCGCAGCGCGAGCGCTCCAGCCTCTTCCGCCGCCAGGCGCGAAAGCGCCCACACCGCGGCGCCCCGCACCACCGGCGAGGCGTCGTCCAGCAGGCGGCGCGCCGCCGGCGCCAGGGCCGGGTCGCCCGAGTTGCCGATGGCGTAGAGCACGTTGCGCACGAAGCGGTCGCGGCCGATGCGCTTGACCGGGCTCTTGGCGAAGAGGGCGCGGAAGGCCGTGTCGTCGAGCGCCGCCAGCTCCGCCAGCGACGGCGCGCGCAGGGCCTCGCGGGCGGTCAGCCGCATTTCGCGGGTTTGCTGAGCAAACTTGTTCCACGGACAGACAGAGAGGCAGTCGTCGCAGCCGTAGATGCGGTTGCCGAGCAGGGGACGCAGGTCGGCGGGGATCGGCCCTTTGTGCTCGATGGGCAGGTAGGAAATGCAGCGGCGGGCGTCGAGCTGGTAGGGGGCGGGGAAGGCGCTGGTCGGGCAGATGTCGAGGCAGGCGCGGCAGCTGCCGCAGTGGTCGGCCTCGGGCGGATCGGGTTCGAGCTCGAGCGTCGTCAGGATCGCGCCGAGGAACAGCCAGGACCCGAACGCGCGCGAGACGAGGTTGGTGTGGCGCCCCTGCCAGCCGAGGCCGGCGCGCTCGGCCAGCGGCTTTTCCATCAAGGGGGCGGTGTCGACGAACACCTTCACCTCGCCGCCGAGGCGCGCGGCGAGCTTGCCGGCCAGCTGCTTCAGGCGGCCCTTGATCAGCTCGTGGTAGTCGTCGCCCTGGGCGTAGACGCTGATCGCCGCGCGGTCGGGATGGGCCAGGACCGCCAGCGGGTCGGCGTCCGGCCCGTAGTTGACGCCGAGCATGATCGCCGTGCAGGCGTCCCCCCACATGGCCTGCGGGTGCCGGCGGCGCGGGGCGGTGTCGGCCAGCCAGGCCATCTCGCCCTGGCGGCCCTCGGCGACGAAGGCGTCCAGCCGCGCGCCGGCCGGCCAGGCATCGGCCGCCGAGGCGAAGCCGCAGGCGTCGAAGCCGAGGGCGGCGGCTTCCCGCCGGATCAGCGCCTTCGGGTCAGAAGTCGAGGTCGTCATAGTGGCCGGCCGGCGCCAGGCCCGGCCAGCGGTCGGCGAGCAGCGGCCGGAAGCAGGGCCGGGACTTCAGCTTCATGTACCAGACCCGCAGGTTGGCGAAGTCGCCCCAGGGCACGTCGCCGAAGTAGTCGATCACCGACAGGTGCGCGGCGGCCTGCAGGTCGGCCAGGCTCAGCCTGCGCCCGGCCAGCCAGTCGCGCTCGCCCAGCAGGCCCTCCAGATAGCAGAGGTGGCCTTTCAGCGCCTCGCGCCCCTCGCGCAGGTTGGCGAGGTCCGGGGCGCCGGACTTGGTGAGGCGCTTTTCCAGCTTCTCGTAGAGCAGCAGGCTGTTGACCTCGAAGTCGAACTTGCGGTCGAACCATTGCACCAGGCGGCGCGCCTCGGCCCGTTCGGCCACGTCGCGGCCGAGCAGCGGCGGCTCCGGCTCGGCCTCCTCCAGGTGGTCGACGATGGCGCGGGTCTCGCAGAGCACCAGCGGGCCGCCCTCCAGCTCCTCGACCAGCACCGGCACCAGGCCGGAGGGGTTGAGGCGCACCAGGTCCTCCGGCTGCTCCCAGTAGCGGCAGACGGCGGCCTCGAAGGCCAGGCGTTTCTCGCCGAGCGCCAGGCGGACCAGGCGGGAGGCGGGATCGAGCGGGAAGTGGTGGAGGGTGCGCTTGACGCTCATGCCTTGGACGCGACTGCGGGACGACCGGAGCCTTGGAGCATAGGGCCGAACGTGCGCCGCGCCAGCCCCGGCGGCTATGCCGGCTGGGGAGCGCCTGTTGAAATCCTCCCCCGCAGAGCGGGGGAGGGGGACCACGAAGTGGTGGAGGTGGCGCGACTTGGCGTTGAACTCGGCAGGTTCGCGCCAGCGCATTCTTGCTGAGCCTCAGTGCAGAACCTCGCCCCCTCCACCGCTTCGCGGTCCCCCTCCCCCATTGCATGGGGGAGGATTTGGAGGCGTCAGGCCGCCCGGCGGGGCTCCGGCCCGATGTAGCGCGACTGCGGGCGGATCAGGCGCCCGCCCGCAAGCTGTTCGCGGGCGTGGGCGATCCAGCCGGAGACGCGGCCCATCGCGAAAACGCAGGTGAAGGCCGGCGGCGGGAAGGCCAGGGCCTCCAGCAGCAGGGCGGTGTAGAACTCGACATTGGTGTCCAGCGGCCGGTCCGGCTTGTGCTGCCTGAGGATCGAGAGCGCGGCGGCCTCCACCGCCTCGGCGAAGGCGAGGCGCCCGGGCATGGTGTTGGACCCCTCGGTCAGCCGGCGGACGGCGGCCTTCAGGGCGTCGGCGCGCGGGTCGCGCACGCGGTAGACACGGTGGCCGAAGCCCATCAGCCGGTCGCCGCGCGCCAGGGCGCCGCGCAGCCAGGCCTCGGCGTTGTCGGGCGCGCCGATGTCGTCGAGCATCTCGATCACCGGGCCGGGCGCGCCGCCGTGCAGCGGCCCCTTGAGGGCGCTGATCCCGCCGAGCACCGCCGAGGTCAGGCCCGCGCGGGTGGAGGCGATCACCCGGGCGGCGAAGGTCGAGGCGTTGAGCCCGTGATCGCTGACCGTCACCAGATAGGTGTCGAGGGCGGCGGCCTCCTGCGGCGTCGCGGCGGCCCCGCGGGTCATCCGCAGGATGTCGGCCGCGTGGCCCAGCGCCGGGTCGGGCGGCAGGGCGGGCCGGCCGGCCTGGCGGCGGGTGACGGCGGCGGTGAAGACGGCCGGCGCGGCGGTCAGGCGCAGGGCGACGGAAAGCTCGTCGCCGTCGGCCAGCCGGGCGGTCAGGGCGCGCATCGCCTCGATCGGCCCGCGCGCCTGCAGCGTCGCGTCCAGCGCCTCGACCTCGGCGAACACCTCGGCGCGGGCGCGGCCCAGCGGGGCGGCGAGGTTGTGCGGCAGGTCGTCGAAGAAGCCGTCCCAGAGCAGGTGGGTGACCTCCTCGAAGCTGGTCCGCCCGGCCAGGTCGTCCAGCGAGCGGCCGCGGATCACCAGCCGGCCGGCCTGGCCGTCGACCTCCGAAAGCACGGTCTCCGCCGCGACCACCGATTCCAGTCCGTCAGACATGGCGCATCTCCTTGATTGCGCCTTGCAGATGCGGTTCGCTTTCAATACAGTCAATCTTGATCAATATAATCAATGTATGAGCATGGATTGGCTGACGGCGGCGCAGGCGACGGAACGGCTCGGGGTGCGGCCGCAGACCCTCTACGCCTATGCGAGCCGCGGGCGGGTGCGGGTGCGTCCCGACCCGGACGATCCGCGCCGCAGCCTCTACCGGGCGGCGGACCTGGCGGCGTTGCAGGACAGGAAGCGCCTGGGCCGGCGGGCGGCCGAGGTGATGGCCAGCGCCACCTCCTTCGGCGAACCGATCCTGGAATCGGAGATCACCACCGTGGCCGGCGGGCGGCTCTACTACCGGGGCCGCGACGCGGTGAGCCTGGCCGAGGTGCAGACCCTGGAGGGCGTCGCGCGCCTGCTGCGCGGCGGCCCCGGAGTGGCGCTGAAGCGCTCGGAACGCCCGCCGCCGCCGGCCGGGCGCGAGATGCGCGAGCGGGCGTTTGCATTGCTGGCCGAGCGGGCCGGGCGCGACCCGCCGGCGCGCGGGCGCGCGCCGCTGGCGCTGGCGGCGGAGGCGGCCACCCTGCTCGACCTCTTGACCGACGCGGTGGCCGGCGAGATCGGCGGCGGGCCGCTCCACGCGCGGCTGGCCGACGCCTGGGGCCGGCGGGGCGATGCGCGGGCGGCCGATCTGATCCGCCGGGCGCTGGTGCTGCTGGCCGACCACGAGTTCAACGCCTCGACCTTCGCCTGCCGGGTGGCGGCCTCGACCGGGGCCTCGCTGGCGGCTTCGGCCCTGGCGGGGCTGTGCGCCCTCTCCGGGCCGCTGCACGGCGGGGCGGCGGCGCGGGTGGTGGAGCGGGTGCACGAGGCCCAGCGGGTCGGGGCGCAGGCGGCGGTGACCGTGCGGCTGGCGCGCGGCGACGGCTTCGCCGGCTTCGGCCACCCGCTCTACCCGGACCACGACCCGCGCGCCGAGGACCTCCTGGCCCGCTTCGCCCCGCCCGAGCCGCTGGCGGCCCTGCGCGAGGCCATCGAGAGCCGCACCGGCCAGCGGGCCAACATCGACTTCGCCCTGGTGGCGCTCTCGCGGGCGCTGGACCTGCCGCCGGACGCGCCCTTCGCCCTGTTCGCGGTCGCGCGCTGCGCCGGCTGGATCGCCCACGCCATCGAACAGGGCCAGTCCGGCCGGCTGATCCGCCCGCGGGCGCGCTATGTGGGCCAGCTGCCGGACCTGGACTAGGGGCCCGCTTCCCGATCCTGCACGAGCAGGAAAAGGCGGTGTCATCCCGGACGGCCTGAAAGGCCGATCCGGGACCCAGGGGCGGTGCGCACGGCCCCTGGGTCCCGGCTCTTCGCTGCGCTACGGCCGGGATGACACCGGGTTTCCCCGCGACGGCTCTCCGGTCCGCGAGGCAAAGGCGTGGTCGATGGCCAATGGACTTTGCATCGTCCCACTCTATCTATGGCCCATGCTCCCCACCCTCCGCCAGCTGCAATACCTCAAGCTCCTCGCCGACCACGGCTCGTTCAGCCGCGCCGCCGAGGCCGGCCACATCACCCAGCCGACGCTCTCGGCCGGCATCCAGGAGCTGGAGAAGATCCTCGGCGGCAAGGTGGTCGAGCGGGCGCGCTCGGGGATCATCCTGACCGTCATGGGCGAGGGCGCCCTGGCGCGCGCCAAGGCCATCCTCGCCGAGGCCGAGGAACTGGTGCTGGCGGCCAAGGCGGCGGGCCAGCCGCTCTCCGGCCGCTTCCGCCTGGGCGTCATCCCGACCATCGCCCCGTTCCTCCTGCCGCGCGCCCTGCCGCTGCTGCGCCGGGCCTTCCCGGCGCTCAGGCTCTACCTGCGCGAGGACCTGACGCCGCGGCTGGTGGCCGGGCTGAAAGCGGGCGACCTGGACGCGGCGCTGATCGCCCTGCCCTACGACACCGCCGGCCTCGCCTACGCCCATGTGGCGGAAGACGAACTGCTGGCCGCCGCCCCGGCCGGCCACCCGATCGCCGCCCAGAAGAAGGTGGCGCTGGAGACCCTCGACCCGCAGGACCTGATCCTGCTGGAGGACGGCCACTGCCTGCGCGACCATGCGCTGGCCGCCTGCGGCCTGCCGCCGCCCAAGTCGGCGCCGGACGCCGAGGTGTTCGAGGCCACCTCCCTGCCGACCCTGGTGCAGATGGTCGGTTCGGGGCTGGGCGTCACCTTCCTGCCGGCGATGGCGGTGAACGCCGGCCTCGCCGACCAGACCGGCCTTGCGGTGCGTCCGCTGAAGGCCGAGCACCCCGCGCGCGAGATCGTCGTCGCCTGGCGCGCCCGTTCCAGCCGCGCCGCCGAGGGCCGGCTGCTGGCGGAGACCTTGAAGGCGGCGTAACAGGCGGCCAAGCTGGGCGTCGCGCCGGTGACGCCGGCCCTGGAGAGCTGCATGTCGTGGAAGACCCTAGCGGCCCTCGCCGCCGCCCTGCCGCTGACGAGCGCCTGCGTCAGCCTGTCCCGCTCGGAGGCGGTTTCGCCGGTGACGGCCGACATCGCCCGCGACGGCCGTGTCGAGACCGTCACCCTGACCAACACCGTCGACGCCGATGTCGGCCCCGACTTCAAGTCGATCTTCGAGAGCGAGGTGAAGGCCAAGCTCGACGCCTGCGCCACCGGCAGCCGGCCGCTGATCCTGGAAGCCACGGTGTCGAGCTACTCGCGCACCAACCCGGTGATCACCACCGTGCTGGTCGGCCGCAACCGCATCCGCGGCGAGGCGGTGCTGAAGGACGCGGCCACCGGCGCCGAGGTCGGCCGCTACAGGATCGGCAAGACCATCGTCGGCGGCCGGGTGGCCATCGTCGAGATGGGACCGGCGCGCAAGCAGCTCTCCGAGGCGTTCGGCGACGAGGTCTGCAAGCAGGCGTTCGCACCAGTGGAGGCGGCGGCGAGCTGACCTCGAATCCTCCCCCGTTGCACGGGGGAGGAATTGAGGGCTGTCCCCCCAACGCGATTGACCTGCGCCCCCCGCTCGGCTTCACCAAAGGCCATGAAGCTCGGCACGCCTCTCTCCCCGACCGCCGTCAAGGTGATGCTCCTCGGCGCCGGCGAACTCGGCAAGGAGCTGGCTATCGAGTTGCAGCGGCTGGGCTGCGAGGTGATCGCCGTCGACCGCTACGCCGATGCGCCGGCCCAGCAGGTGGCCCACCGCGCGCACGTCATCGCCATGACCGACCCGGCCGCCCTGCGCGCCGTGATCGAGGCCGAGCGCCCGCACCTGATCGTGCCGGAGATCGAGGCCATCGCCACCGACGAGCTGGCGGCCATCGAAGCCGAAGGTCTGGCGAGCGTGATCCCGACTGCCAGAGCCGCCCAGCTGACCATGAACCGCGAGGGCATCCGCCGCCTGGCCGCCGAGACCTTAAGCCTGCCGACCAGCGCCTACGCCTTCGCCTCGTCGCAGGCCGAGCTGGCCGAGGCCGCCGCGTCGGTGACCGGCTTCCCCTGCTTCGTGAAGCCGGTGATGTCCTCCTCCGGCAAGGGCCAGAGCTATGTCGAGGGGCCGGACGGGATCGCCGCCGCCTGGCGCTACGCCCTGGAGGGCGGCCGGGTCGAGCAGCCGCGCGTCATCGTCGAGGGGCGCGTCGAGTTCGACTTCGAGATCACCCTGCTCACCGTGCGGGCCGTCGGCGCCTCCGGCGAGGTCGAGACGGCCTTCTGCGCCCCGGTCGGCCACCGGCAGGTGAAGGGCGACTATGTCGAGAGCTGGCAGCCGCAGGCGATGAGCCCCGCCGCCCTGGCGCGCTCGCAGGAGATCGCCGCCCAGGTGACCGGCGCGCTCGGCGGGCGGGGGATCTTCGGGGTCGAGCTGTTCGTCAGGGGCGACGAGGTCTGGTTCTCCGAGGTCAGCCCGCGGCCGCACGACACCGGCCTCGTCACCCTGGCCAGCCAGCACCAGAGCGAGTTCGCCCTGCACGCCCGGGCCATCCTCGGCCTGCCGGTGGACGTCGGCCTCGCCGGGCCGGGCGCCAGTGCGGTGATCTATGGCGGGCTGGAGGCCCGGGGGATCGCCTTCGAGGGCGTCGCCGAGGCGCTGGCGGTGCCGGGCGCGGACCTGCGCCTGTTCGGCAAGCCGGAGAGCTATGAGCGCCGCCGCATGGGCGTGGCCCTGGCCCGCGGCGCGGACGTCGAGGAGGCCCGCGAGCGGGCGCGGACGGCGGCCGGCAAGGTGCGGCCGGTGGCCCGCTAGTTCCTTCTCCCCTTGCGGGAGAAGGTGGCCCGCGCAGCGGGTCGGATGAGGGGTTTCTCAAACCGGTGCTTATCACCCGGCCCATCCGCTTTCGAGGCGTCGATGATCCTCGACCCCTCATCCGGCGCTCCGCGGATGGTCTTCTCCCGCAAGGGGAGAAGGAAAGGAATGAAACACCCCGACGCCAACCTTGACCGTCCCGCGGCCGATTTGACCGGCCGGCGGCTTGACTTACCCGCCCCCACCCGCAAAACCCGCAGCCCTCTTTACATCGGGAGCCAAAAATGACCGTCCGCGTCGCGATCAATGGGTTCGGCCGCATCGGCCGTCTCGTCCTCCGCTCGATCGCCGAGCATGCGCGCACGGACATCGAAGTCGTCGCCATCAACGACCTCGGCCCCGTCGAGACCAACGCCCACTTGCTGCGCTACGACAGCGTCCACGGCCGCTTCCCCGGCACGGTGACGGTCGACGGCGATTCCATCGACATCGGCCGCGGCAAGATCAAGGTCACCGCCGAGCGCGACCCGGCCAAGCTGCCGCACAAGGACTTAGGGGTCGACATCGCCCTGGAATGCACCGGCCTCTTCACCAAGCGCGACAAGGCCGCCGCCCACCTGGAGGCCGGCGCCAAGCGCGTGCTGATCTCCGCCCCCGGCGACGGCGCCGACAAGACCATCGTCTTCGGCGTCAACCACGACACCCTGACCAAGGACGACCTGGTGGTCTCCAACGGCTCGTGCACGACCAACTGCCTCGCCCCCGTCGCCAAGGTGATCCTTGGCCTGTGCGGCATCGAGCGCGGCTACATGACCACCATCCACGCCTACACCGGCGACCAGCCGACGCTGGACACCCTGCACTCCGACCTCTACCGCGCCCGCGCCGCAGCCATGTCGATGATCCCCACCTCGACCGGCGCGGCCAAGGCCCTGGGCCTGGTCATCCCCGAACTGCAGGGCAAGCTCGACGGCTCCTCGATCCGCGTGCCGACCCCCAACGTCTCGGTGGTCGACCTGAAGTTCGTCCCCGGCCGCGACGTGACCAAGGACGAGATCAACGCCGCCCTCGCCAGGGCCGCCGAATCCGGCCCGCTGAAGGGCGTGCTGGCGGTCTCCAACGACCCCCTGGTGTCGGTCGACCTGAACCACGTCGACGCCTCCGCGACGGTGGCCCTGCCGCAGACCCAGGTGATCGACGGCAAGCTCGGCCGGGTGCTGGTCTGGTACGACAACGAATGGGGCTTCTCGACCCGCATGGCCGATATCGCCCTGGCGATGGCCAAGCTCATCTAGGGCCGCCGACGATGGCGTTTCGGAACCTCGAGGACGCCGCCGTCTCCGGCAAGCGGGTCCTCGTCCGGGTCGATTTCAACGTGCCGATGGACGGCGGGCGGGTGACCGACGACACCCGCCTGCGCGCCGCCCTGCCGACCATCCATGCGCTCAGCCTGAAGGGCGCCAAGGTCGTGCTGCTGGCGCACTTCGACCGGCCGAAGGGCAAGCGCGTGCCGGAGATGAGCCTGCAACCGGTCGTGGGGCCGCTCTCGGATCTGCTGGAACAGCCGGTCGCCTTCGCCGACGACTGCGTCGGGCCCGACGCCGCCCGGGTGGTGGACGGGCTGGAGCCGGGCGGCGTCGCCTTGCTGGAGAACCTGCGCTTCCACGCCGGCGAGGAGAAGAACGACCCGGCCTTCGCCGATGAGTTGGCCAAGCTCGGCGACCTCTACGTCAACGACGCCTTCTCCGCCGCGCACCGGGCGCACGCCTCGACCGACGGGATCGCGCGCCGGCTGCCGGCCTATCCGGGCCTTTCGATGCAGCGCGAGCTGGAGGCGCTGGACGCGGCGCTGGGCGAGCCGAAGCGCCCGGTGTTGGGGATCGTCGGCGGATCCAAGGTCTCGACCAAGCTGGACCTCCTGAACAACCTGGTGAAGAAGCTCGACCGCCTGGCGATCGGCGGCGGCATGGCCAACACCTTCCTGGCCGCGCAAGGGGTCGATGTCGGCGCCTCGCTCTGCGAGCACGACCTCGGCGACACGGCCCGCGAGATCATGGCCAGCGCCGAAAAAGCCGGCTGCGAGCTGCTGCTGCCGGTGGACGTGGTGGTCGCCGAGGAGGTGAAGCCGCACGCCGCCGCCTCGGTCCGGAAACTGGACGCCATCCAGGCCGCCGACCGCATCCTCGACGCCGGCCCCGAGACGGTCGCCCGCCTGACCGCCGCCATGCAAGCCTCGGCCACCCTGATCTGGAACGGCCCGCTGGGCGTCTTCGAGGTCCCGCCGTTCGACGCGGCCACGGTCGCCGCCGCCCGGACGGCCGCCGAGCTCGCCAGATCGGGCCGCATCGTGGCGGTGGCCGGCGGCGGCGACACGGTGGCCGCGCTGCACCACGCCGGCGTGGCGGCCGACTTCAGCTTCGTCTCGACCGCCGGCGGCGCCTTCCTCGAATGGATGGAGGGCAAGGCCCTTCCCGGGGTCGAGGCGCTGCGGGCCTGACCGCCGACGGCTGGCCTCTACCGGCCTCAGGATGCTAAGGTTCGCGGAAAATCCGCTCAGAAAATCAAAGGTCCAAAACGCCAGATGGCACGCATTACGCTCCGACAGCTTCTCGATCACGCCGCCGAGCACGACTACGGCCTGCCCGCCTTCAACATCAACAATATGGAGCAGGGGCTGGCGATCATGGAGGCCGCCGAGGCGGTCGACGCGCCGGTGATCATCCAGGCGAGCCGCGGGGCCCGCTCCTACGCCAACGACCTGGTGCTCTCCAAGCTGATCGAGGGCCTGGTCGAGCTCTATCCGAACATCCCGGTGTGCATGCACCAGGACCACGGCAACTCCCCCGCCACCTGCGCCACCGCCATCCAGTACGGCTTCACCAGCGTGATGATGGACGGCTCGCTGATGGCCGACGGCAAGAGCCCGGCGGACTACGACTACAACGTGGGTGTCACCCGCCAGACCGTCGACATGGCGCACGCCTGCGGCGTCTCGGTGGAGGGCGAGCTCGGCGTGCTGGGCTCCCTGGAGACCGGCATGGGCGAGAAGGAGGACGGCCACGGCTTCGAGGGCAAGCTCGATCACTCGCAGCTCTTGACCGATCCGGACCAGGCGGTGGAGTTCGTGCAGGCGACCCAGGTCGACGCCCTGGCCATCGCGATGGGCACCAGCCACGGGGCCTACAAGTTCAGCCGCAAGCCGGACGGCGACGTGCTGGCCATGAACGTGATCGAGGAGATCCACCGCCGGCTGCCCAACACCCACCTGGTCATGCACGGCTCCTCCTCGGTGCCGCAGGACCTGCAGGACGTCATCAACCAGTACGGCGGCCAGATGCCCCAGACCTGGGGCGTGCCGGTGGAGGAGATCCAGCGCGGCATCAAGCACGGCGTGCGCAAGATCAACATCGACACCGACAACCGCATGGCCATCACCGGCGCGATCCGCAAGCTGTTCGCCGAGAAGCCCGGCGAGTTCGACCCGCGCAGCTATCTGAAGCCGGCCAAGGAGGCGATGCGCAAGGTCTGCATCCAGCGCTTCCAGGAGTTCGGCGCCGAGGGCTGGGCCGGCAAGATCCGGCCGCTCTCCACCGCCCAGATGGCCAAGCGCTACGAGAGCGGCGAGCTGGACCCGCGCATCGACGCCGCGCGGGTGGCGGCCGAATAGGCGCCGCTCAGTGCACGGTCGCCCCATCCGGGCGGCCGAGGTTCTTGCGCCAGAGTTCGCCGGTGAAGAGGTTGGCGAAGCTCACCCAGCCGGCATAGGGCGCGACCAGTCCCGCGGCCACCTCGTCCACCTTGCGCGCCGCCCCCGCATAGGCGGCGGTCAGGCCCGCGGTCGAGAGCGCGGCGACGAGCTGTTCGGCGCGCCGCCTGGGGCCGAGCGCCATCCAGGCGGTGTTCAGCACCTGCAGGCCGGTCCACATCCACAGCGCGCGGGTCCGTTCGCGGCTCGGCGGCGCGTTCCAGATGCGCAGCGCCGCCAGGGTGGTGACCGAGAACAGTGCCGGCCACAGCAGGCTGACCGCCTTCTTCGGCGGCGCCACGGCCGGCTCGTCAAGCCGGTCGTACTGCCGCTCGACGGCGCGGTTCACACCGCCCGGCGTGCGATAGGCGGCCACCAGCGTCGACAGGCCGACCGCGCCCAGGCAGACGGCCGCCCCGGCCAGCACGTGCCGCAGGCTGCGCCCCTCGCTGTTCAGCGCCTCCTCGACCTCGTCGTGGATTTTTTCGGACAGTCGCATCCCATCGCCTCCCGGCTCTCGCGGGGAGGCAACGGGCGCGGCGCGGCGGCGGTTCCACGGCCCCTGGACCCTTTCCGGATCAGGTTGAATCAACCCGATCCGGATAAAAGGGAATCGATTCAAAAGCGTAGAGCGCGGCGGGCGGCGAAACCGGTGTCCGCTTTCGCCGAGGCGCTCTAATGGCCGCCGTGGTCGCTGGCCAGTTCGCCCATCGAGCTTTGCAGATAATTCTGCTCGCCCAGCGCCTTCAGCAGGCTGAGCTGGGTCTCCACGAAGTCGATGTGCTCCTCGGTGTCGACCAGGATCTCGGTGAGGATGTCGCGCGAGCCGAAGTCGGCGGCCGCCTCGCAGGCCTTGATCGCCTCCACCTGCGCCGCCCGGCCCCGCACCTCCAGCGCCAGGTCGGCCGCCAGCGCCTCGCCCACGGTCTCGCCGATCGCCAGCTTGTGCAGGTCCTGCATGTTCGGCAGGCCGTCGAGAAACAGGATGCGCCTGATCAGCTTGTCGGCGTGCTTCATTTCGCCGATCGACTCG
>JADZBR010000289.1 GCA_020852035.1 Caulobacteraceae bacterium | reverse complement strand
TGGGCCTTCAGCGACTTGGCGACGACGTCGACCTCGATCTTGCGGTTGCAGAAGACGATGCCGTTGCGGACCTCGTCGCGCTGGATCAGCGCGCGGAGCGCCGTGCGCTTGGCCTGGGGATCGGCCGAGGGGATGCGCGCCATGCGCTGGACGATCGTCGCCGCCGCGGTGGCCGGGCGCGAGGCCTCGATGCGGATCGGATCGTTGAGGAACTGCTTGGTGAGCCGGGTGATCTCCGGCGGCATGGTGGCCGAGAAGAACAGCGTCTGCTTCTTCGGCGGGGTGAGCTTGAAGATCCGCTCGATGTCGGGGATGAAGCCCATGTCGAGCATGCGGTCGGCCTCGTCGACCACCAGGATCTGCACCCCGGTCATCAACAGCTTGCCGCGCTCGAAGTGGTCGAGCAGGCGCCCCGGGGTGGCGATCAGCACGTCGACGCCGCGGTCGAGCTTCAGCTCCTGGTCGCCGAAGGAGACGCCGCCGATCAAGAGCGCCCACGAGAGCTTCTGGCCCTTGGCGTACTTCTCGAACGAACTCGCCACCTGGTCGGCCAGTTCGCGGGTGGGGGCGATCACCAGGGCGCGCGGCATGCGGGCCTTGGAACGCCCCGCCGCCAGCCGGTCGATCATCGGCAGGGTGAAGGCGGCGGTCTTGCCGGTGCCGGTCTGGGCGATGCCCAGCACGTCGCGACGTGAAAGTGCGACGGGGATGGCGGCGGCCTGGATGGGGGTGGCTGTCGTATAGCCGGTGTCTGCGACCGCTTGCAGGGTCGCGGGGCTGAGCCCCAGTTCGGAAAATTCTGTCATGTCACTCTGGCGGAACTCGGAGCCGCCCGTGCTTGGGCGAGCGGGCGGCGCGGATTCGCCAGACCTGCTCCGAAGTGCGGCCTACATAAGCGCAATCGCTTGTGAGTCAAGGATTTGCTGTATGGCGGCCTGGTGCGAAGCCGAGGATTTCCTTCACAACAGCATCGACAGTCGCAAGCTGATTGGCGGGAAGGACGCCGACCGTTTCGGCGGTCGTCGCTTCTATTGTCGCCACCTTGCCGCATCGAACGACCGATGGCGCCCGCAGACCCATGTCAGCGAAATCCGGGCCGATCTGGACATCCGAAGACCAGGATGGGTTCGAGGCGCCAGTGATCATGAGCACCCACAGCAGCCGCTCCGGCCCGACCACGCCCTCGGAAATCACCAAGGCCGGCCGCCGCCGCGCTCGATCTCGCTCGACGTAGGGGAACGAGACCAGGACGATGTCGCCGCGCCTAGCGCTCGTCATAGATGCGGTCGGCTTCGCTGTCCCACTCGTGGAAGGTGGCGAAGGGATCAACGGCCGGCTCGCGGCGGACGTTCTTCGTCAGGATCACCCGCCGCCCACGGATTTCGTAGGCGAGTTCGTCGCCGTCGCGCAGGTCAAGCGCCGTCCGCACGGGTTGGGGCACGGTCGTCTGAGCCTTGCTGGTGACCTTGCTGGTGATCATCCGGTAAGGATATTCCTTTCCGCAGCCTATGTCGATCCCGGCCCATTCACTGTCGCCACCGCAATGCTTCCCCATGGTTCCAAACGGGGACGACCCGCCCAGGCGCTCATTTGCGGACCGGCTCCATCGGGTCGTCGGGATAGTGGATGGTCTCCGCGCCCGGCCTGCGCGAACCCACCGCGAGATAGGCGGCCGGCGTGTCCGAGAGGTTGGCCAGATGGTGAGCGTTCGGCTCGCCGGCCGGAAAGCCGGCGAAGGCGCCGGTCGGCAGGCGGTGCTCGCCGGCGTCGTCGATCAGCACCAACTCGCCCTGGACGACCAGCACGAATTCGTCCTCCGCCTCGTGCCAGTGGCGCAGGGCCGAGCGGGCGCCGGGCTGAAGGGTCACGTGATTGACGCCGAACTGGGTCAGCCCCACCGACTTGGCGAGTTGTTGCTCGACGAAACCCTGGAACCATTCGGGACGGATCGTATAGGCGCCGCCGGCGCGGCGTTTGACGGTGGCGCTGTCCAGCTGTTCGATCCGGGCCCGGTGCGTCACACGTCCAGGTCCGCCGCCGCGAACTCGGCGTTCTCCTGGATGAACTGGAAGCGCGGGGCGGCGTTGCGGCCCATCAGGGCCTCGACGAGGCTCTCCACCTGCTCCTCGGAGCGGGGCAGGGTGACCCGCGCCAGGGTGCGGCGGTTCGGGTCCATGGTGGTTTCCTTCAGCTGCGCGGGCATCATTTCGCCCAGGCCCTTGAAGCGGCTGATCTCCGGCTTCTTGCCCTTGAACTCGTTGGCCAAGAGGCGTTCGCGGTCGGCGTCGTCGCGGGCGTAGATCACCTTGCCGCCGTGGCTCAGGCGGTAGAGCGGGGGCAGGGCAAGGAAAAGGCGCCCGGCGCGGATCATCTCCGGCATGGTGCGGTAGAAGAAGGTGATCAAGAGCGAGGCGATGTGGGCGCCGTCCACGTCGGCGTCGGTCATGATGATGATGCGCTCGTAGCGCAGGTCTTCCTCGCGGTACTTGGCGCCGCCCTGCGCGCCCAGGGCCAGCATCAGGTCCGCCAGCTCCTTGTTGCCGCCCGTCTTGTCCGAGCTGGCCGAGGCGACGTTGAGGATCTTGCCGCGCAGGGGCAGGATCGCCTGGGTGCGGCGGTCGCGGGCCTGCTTGGCCGAGCCGCCGGCCGAGTCGCCCTCCACCAGGAAGAGTTCCGAGCCGTCGGTAGCCGAGCCGGAGCAGTCGGCCAGCTTGCCGGGCAGGCGCAGCTTGCGGGTGGCGGAGGCCCTGGCGACCTCCTTGTCCTTGCGCCGCTTCAGGCGCTCCTCGGCGCGCTCGATGACGAATTCCAAGAGCGCGCCGGCGGCCTTCGGCTGGGCGGTCAGCCAGTGGTCGAAGGGGTCGCGCAGGGCCGCTTCCACCAGCCGCTGGGCGTCGGAGGAGGAGAGGCGTTCCTTGGTCTGGCCCTGGAACTCCGGGTTCTTGATGAAGACGCTGATCAGCGCCCCGGCCTGGGCGGCCACGTCGTCGGCGGTGATCACCCCGGCGCGCTTTTCCCCGATCAGCTCTCCGTAGGCTTTCAGGCCCCGGTTCAGGACGGCGCGCAGACCCGCCTCGTGAGTGCCGCCCTCCGGCGTCGGTACGGTGTTGCAGTAGGACTGCATGAAGCCGTCGGCCTCGCCGAACCCGGCGGGAGTCCAGGTGACGGCCCATTCCACCGCGCCGGCCTCGCCCTGACGTTCGATGCGGCCGGCGAACGGTTCCGGGGTGACGGTCTCGATCCCCTGCGTACGCTCGGCCAGGAAATCGGCCAGGCCGTTGGGGAAGTGGAAGGTCGCCTCGGGCGGGGTCTGGTCGTGGATGCGCTCGGGCGCGCACTTCCAGCGGATATGCACGCCGCGGAAGAGATACGCCTTGGCGCGGGCCATCCGGTAGAGCCGCGCAGGCTTGAAGCCCACGCCCTCGCCGAAGATCACCGGGTCGGGGGTGAAGGTGATCCAGGTGCCGTGCTTCCTGGTCGGGCCCAGCTTCTCGATGCCGCCGAGAGGGCGGCCGCGGGTGAACGCCTGGCGCCACTCGAACCCGTCCTTGAAGGCCGTCACCTCGACCCGCTCGGAAAGGGCGTTGACCACGCTGACGCCGACGCCGTGCAGGCCGCCGGAGGTCTCGTAAGCCTTGCCCGAGAACTTCCCGCCGGAGTGCAGCACCGTCATGATCACCTCCAGCGCCGACTTGCCGGGGTGCTTGGGGTGCGGGTCGACCGGAATGCCGCGGCCGTCGTCCTTGACGGTCAGGGCGCCGTCGGCGTCGAGGACGACCTCGATGATCCTGGCGTGGCCGGCGACGGCCTCGTCCATTGCGTTGTCCAGCACCTCGGCGAAGAGGTGGTGCAGCGCCCGCTCGTCGGTGCCGCCGATGTACATGCCGGGGCGCTTGCGGACCGGTTCCAGGCCCTCCAGCACCTCGATGTCCTTGGCCGAATAGCCGCCGCCCGGATTCGGCAGGGAAGGGCGTGGCTCATGGCTCTGGGCCAGCGGCGCGGCGGGGACCGGCGCCAGGGCGTCGTCGAAGAGGTCGGGCAGGGCTTGAGCTGTGGCCTTGGGCATCGGAACTGGAGACTGAACGGATTCGGGTGCGCCCGTATGAATCCTGGGACGCCAGGCCGCAACAGCCGGCGAGCGCGACATCATCGACGTGATACAACTTTAACGAGTGATTCACACGATGACGGTGTCATCGCGTATGTCATCGCTGGCTCCCCCATTCAAGAGGTTGGCCGATTGCTCCCGCGGCGCGGCGGCGGTCGAGTTCGCCTTCGTCGGGCCGGTCTTCGTGCTGATGCTCTGCGGGATCATGGCCTATGGCGGCTATTTCTGGG
>JADZBR010000288.1 GCA_020852035.1 Caulobacteraceae bacterium | reverse complement strand
TCGGTCAGCTACTGGACCGCGGCGCGATCGCGCCGCGCGTTACGGCCACGAGCAAACGCCAGGCCCTCAGCGTGGTCGCCGAGGTGGCGGCGCGGGCCTACCGGCTCGATGCGGGCAAGGTGTTCGAGGCGCTGAGCGAGCGCGAGCAGGCCGGCTCCACCGGCGTCGGCCACGGCGTGGCCGTGCCGCACGCGCGCATGGAGGGGCTGCAGCGGCTGGCGGCGGTGTTCGTGCGCCTGGAGCAGCCGATCGCCTTCGAGGCGGTGGACGACAAGCCGGTGGACCTGCTGTTCGGCCTCCTGGCGCCGAAGGACGCCGGCGCCGACCACCTGCGCGCGCTGGCCCGGGTCTCGCGGCTGATGCGCCAGGGCGACGTGCGCGAACGTCTGCGGCAGGCCCGCACGGTGGACGCCATCCGCGCCCTGCTGGTCGAGGACGCGCGGCCGTCGGCGGCCTGAGACAACAAATTCCCGCTCATTCCCGCGAAAGCGGGAACCCAGATGTTTTATCGAAGGGCGGCGGGTGTTCCAGCAAGGAACCTAAAAAGCCTGAGTCCCCGCTTTCGCGGGGATGAGCGGTGTTTATGGGCTCAGTGCACCGAAACCGGCGCCAGCTCGTTCGCCAGGGCCACGGCGACCGCCGCATCCTTGTCGGTCATCACCGCCAGGCGCGCCCCATCGGCGCGGTGCACGGCGTAGAAGGTCTGTTCCGGGTCCACCTGAACCCCGGGCGCCTGGGCCAGCTCCTCGCCGCCCAGCACGTCGCGCGCCTTCACCGGCCTCACATAGACCAGGTCCGGGGCGCCCAGCGCCGCAAAGGCTTCAGTCGTCAAAACGGGCGTCATCATGACCACCTCCATTAACTCAACGCTCCGAACGGTCGCCAGGTTCAGCCGGCCGTGCGGATGGGGATGCGCTTCACCAGCTTCTCGGGTTCGGGCCTGGCGAGATCGATGTGCAGCAGGCCGTGTTCGAGCAGGGCGCCCGAGACCTCCAGCCCGTCGGCCAGGACGAAGCTGCGGATGAACCCGCGCGCGGCGATGCCGCGGTGCAGGAAGGCGTCGGCCTTGGCGCCGTCGCCCCGCTTGCCGGCCACCGTCAGCTGGCGGTCCTCCAGGGTCACCGTGAGGTCGTCCGGCGTGAAGCCGGCGACGGCCAGAGTGATCCGAAGGCTGCCGTCGCCCAGATCCTCCACATTGTAGGGGGGATAGCTCTCGGCGGCGGCCTTGGCGGCCCGCTCGACCAGCGCCCGGGTGTGCTCGAAGCCGAGCAGGAACGGGCTGTCGAAGACGATCTGGCGGTTCATCAACTTCCTTGAGTCCTTGGTGAAGCGACTCTTCGCCGGAACCGCCCTCTTGAGAGGCGCGACCCCGACAATCGAGATGTGGCGATGGCGGACACGCGATTCAATGTCCCCGCCGTTCACCATGCCGCCCAAGATGGCGCTTGCCGCGCGCCGTCCCCCGGTCGAGCGTGGGCTTGGCAGAGCCGGGAGCCCGACATGGCCGACATCCGCGTCTTCTTCGTCACCAACCGTAACCACCAGCCGGCCAACAAGAAGGCGCTCTTCGGGCCCCGCTTCAACGCCGACGGGGTGGCGGCGCTGCGCTTCGGGCGCGCGCAGTTCTCCGACGAGAAGGAGCCCTCCCTGAAGTCGGTGTTCGTCTATCCCGAGACCAAGGGCGTCGACGACTTCACCAAGATCGGCAGCGCGGCCTTCTTCTCCGAGCTGCGCGAGGCGATGAAGGGCGAGCGGACCGACACCCTCGTCTTCATCCACGGCTTCAACGTCGATTTCGAGAGCGCCCTGAAGGCCGGCGCCAGGCTCGCCAGTCAGGTGCGGGTCGAGGGCCGGGCGCTGAACCTGGTGATCTTCACCTGGCCCTCGGACGGCAACGCCGTGCCGCTGATGAGCTACTACTCCGACCGCGAGGACGCCCGCGCCTCCGGCCCGGCGCTGGCCCGCGCCTATCTGAAGCTGCGCGACTACGTGGCCGAGCTGTCGGCCGAGGACCAGTGCGACCGCCGCCTGCACCTGGTCGCCCACTCGATGGGGAACTACGTCCTGCGCCACGGCCTGCAGGCGCTGATCGCCAAGGAGCCGGATGGGCTGGTGCGGCTCTTCGATCAGATCGTCATGGCCGCCCCGGACGAGGACGACGACGCCTTCGAGAGCGACAAGAAGCTCAAATGCCTGCCGCGGATCGCCCGGCGGGTGACGGTCTACTTCAACCCCAACGACCGGGCGCTGGTGATCTCCGACAAGACCAAGGCCAACCCCGACCGCCTGGGCTCGGACGGCCCGCGCCTGATCGACCTGATCCCCAAGAAGGTGGTGCTGGTCGACTGCCGCAACATCGCCGTGGCCGCCGACCGCTTCGTGCAGCACAGCTACTACGTCGGCAGCCCCGCGGTCAGCGCCGACCTCGGCGCGGTGCTGGCGGGGATGGAGGCGGAGGCGATCGCCAACCGGGAATTCGTGGCGCCGCAGCGGGCGTGGCGGATCGCGGCGGAACTCTGAGGGGCACGAATAAATGGAGACATTGGAAGCCTTGGAGATAGCTGCCGCGCGAAATCGCAGCGACGATATGCTCACTCGCTACGTTTGGACGGGAGCGGCTGCAAACGGTGCCGCCCTGCTCGCTACGGCAAACATTGTAGCAAACGTCGCGTCACCGGATACCGCCCTAAGAGCGCTGGTTTGGCCGAACACACTCTTTATTGTGGGATTGTCATTTGGCGCCGCCGCAATAAGCCAAATACTATACCTATCCATTTTGCGGGTTAATGAAGCAATTCATCAAAGCGCCGCAGACGCGGCCTTTAGAAATTTGCAAGGAACTAAACCAGTCGTAGCCGAACTTCCTATGTCGTTGGAATTAGCCCGCATAGTTCATGGTGACAACGCCGACAACGAAATCAGAAAACTTTATGCGAATGTGGTGCGAAGCGCGCTCGATTCTAGCGAAAGATCCAAGCCTGAATTTGAAGAGGCGCAGGCAAAAAAGGAAAAGGTCGCTACCGAAATTCTTAGGAGCATGCGGCGAGCGCTTTGGCTTTTCCAGATATCTATGATGGCATGCGCGATCGGCTTTCTCTTGGGCACAAGTGGGTTCTTGCTAGGGGTGAAGCTTGAACGGCCTGATGGCGATGCGGTTAGCTCGATGGATGGCAAGGAACCTGCCCGCGCCGCGAAAAAAGCTCCAGCGCTCGCAACGCCCTCCCGAGTATCGGTACCGGCTCCTATATCCGACGGACAGATGGCCCAGACCGTCGAAGCGGCGCCCAGATAGGCCGAAGGCCCCGCGGTGTCCCGCGAGGCCTTCGATGGTGGAGCTAAGCGGAGTCGAACCGCTGACCTCTTGAATGCCATTCAAGCGCTCTACCAACTGAGCTATAGCCCCGGAAATTTTCCGGTCCGCCGGAGGGGTCGCCCCGGCGAGGCGGCGGAACCTAGTCGCACTCGCCTCGCCTTTCAAGCGCCCGTTTTCGGCGATTTTGACGCGGCCTTAGCGGTCGTCGTCGTCCCCCTCGCCGGGCAGGCCGTCGATCTCCTCCTCGAAGGAATCATCGTCGTCGTCGTCTTCGAGGAACGGCACGTCGGCGTCGTCTTCGTCGTCCGAGACCTCGTCATCCTCGGAGAACTCGCTCATGCCGTCGTCCGGCGAGCCGGCCGGGCCGTCGCTGTCGTCGTCGTCATCGTCCGAGGACATCGGCGGCTCGTCGTCCTGGCCTTCGTCCACTTCCGGCGTGGCCTCGGTGTCGTCCTCGTCCTCGTCGGTGTCGGCTTCCTTGCCTTCGACCTGATCTTCGCGGTCCTCGTCCTCGGTCTCCGTCTCATGCTCGGGCGTGGCCGGGCGGCCGCGCACGCGGCGGCTGCGCAGGGCTTCGTCGGGGTCGAATTCGGTGTGGCACTTGGGGCAGTGCGCGGGGCGCTTGTTCAGGTCGTAGAACTTCGCCTGGCAGTTGGGGCAAACCTGTTTGGCGCCCAGTTCGGGAGTGGCCAAGTGTGGGGACCTCTGGGAGGGGCTGGGTCGAAAGCGGCGGCTCCCTTGCCACGCGCGGGGGCGGCTGTCAAAAGGCTTGCCCCTTCATTCACTTCAAGCTCGCGGAGGCCGGTTTTCGGCATGGCCGGATCGGTGTTGCAGGCCCGCAGGAGCGGGCCGTTGCGCGGGGTGGTGCGCGCCCCGGGCGATAAGTCCATGTCGCACAGGGCCTTGATCCTCGGCGCGCTGGCGACCGGGGCCACGGAAATCGAGGGGCTGCTGGAGGGCGACGACGTCAAGCGCACCGCCGCGGCCATGCGCGCGTTCGGCGCGGAAGTGACGCAGCTGGGCGAGGGCCGCTGGCGCGTGGAAGGCCACGGCGGCTTCGCCGAGCCGGCCGATGTGATCGACTGCGGCAACGCCGGCACGGGCGTGCGGCTGATCATGGGCGCGGCGGCGGGCTTCGACATGGCGTCGACCTTCACCGGCGACGCCTCCCTGCGCGGGCGGCCGATGAACCGGGTGTTGAACCCGCTCGGCGAGATGGGCGCACGCTGGACAGGCCGTTCGGGCGGGCGGTTGCCGCTCACCCTGCAGGGCGGGAACCTGACGGCGATCCGCTACCTCCTGCCGATGGCCTCGGCGCAGGTGAAATCGGCCGTGCTGCTGGCGGGTCTCGGCGCGTCGGGCGTCACCGAGGTGATCGAGCCGGAGGCCACCCGCGACCATACGGAGCGGATGCTGCGCGCCTTCGGGGCTGTCGTAGACGTCGAAGACGCCGCCGACGGCCGCCACATCCGCCTCGCCGGCGGTCAGGCGCTGACCGGGACCTCCATCCGTGTGGCGGGCGATCCGTCGTCGGCCGCCTTCCCGATCGTCGCCGCCCTGGTGACGCCGGGTTCGGAGATCACCGTCGAGGGCGTGATGCTCAATCCTCTGCGCACGGGCCTCTTCACCACCTTGCGGGAAATGGGCGCCGACCTCACCATCGAGAACGCGCGCGAAGAGGGCGGCGAGCCGGTGGGCGACGTCGTCGCCCGCCATTCGCAGTTGCGCGGCGTCGTGGTGCCGCCCGAGCGCGCGCCGGCGATGATCGACGAGTACCCCGTCCTCGCCGTGGCCGCCGCCTTCGCCGAAGGCCAGACGGCCATGCGCGGCATCGGCGAGATGCGCGTGAAGGAGAGCGACCGCATCGCCCTGATGTCGGCGGGCCTTTCCGCCTGCGGCGTCGGCGTCGAGGAGGAGCCGGAGGCGCTCACCGTCGTCGGATCGGCGCGCGGCAACCATCCGGTCAACGGCAAGGCGCGGGTGGCCACCCACGGCGACCATCGCATCGCCATGTCGCACCTGATCCTGGGCCTGGCTTCCGACCAGCCGGTGGAGGTCGACGAGCCGGGGATGATCGCCACCAGCTTCCCGGGCTTCGTCGAGCTGATGCGGGGGCTGGGCGCGGAGATCGAGACGGCTTGATGGATTGTCGCTTATGAGCGACAATAGGCTACTTCTCGAAGAGAC
>JADZBR010000287.1 GCA_020852035.1 Caulobacteraceae bacterium | reverse complement strand
GAGGATGTGGTCACCGACGGCGGCGACGCGGCCCGCGTGCTGGCCAATGCGCCGAAGGCCGACAAGGGCTTCTTCGTGGTGCCGAAGGTGGTGGAATGACGCTCTCCCTTCCCCCTGGAGGGGGGAAGGGCCGGGGATGGGGGTGGAGGCGCCTCGGCTGGCAAGGCTTGCGAGGAAGGGCTGCGAGGCCGATGCACGACCGGCCAGCGAAGGGCCGCGGAGAGGGCGCCCCCCCCATCCCCGGCCCTTACCCCCTCCAGGGGGAAGGGAGAGCGTCATTCCACCACCTTCGGCACCACGAAGAAGCCCTTGTCGGCCTTCGGCGCATTGGCCAGCACGCGGGCCGCGTCGCCGCCGTCGGTGACCACATCCTCGCGCATCGGCATGGCCACCTCGACGGCCGAGGTCATCGGCTCGACCCCGTCGGTGTCGACCTCGTTCAGCTGTTCGATCCAGGCGAGGATGCCGTTGAGCTCGCTGGCCAGCGCCTCGATGCGATCCTCGGGCTCGGCGATGCGCGCGAGCCGGGCGACCTTGCGGACGGTCGCCGCGTCAATGGCCATGACGGCCTCCTTAGGTGTCTTAAGGCGCGGGTTAGCCGCGCGAGGCCCGCTTTGACAAGCGCCTTCCCCCGCGCCAGAGGCTGCACGCATGGCCGTGCTCGACCTGGAAGCGTTCGCCGCCGCCCTGCCCCGCCACGCCCCGGTGGCCGGCCTCGACCTGGGCGAGAAGACCATCGGCGTGGCCGTCTCCGACATCACCCGCGCCATCGCCTCGCCCGTCCTCTTGATCCGCAAGACCAAGTTCACGCAGGACGTCGAGGCCCTCTTCGCCCTGATGGACCAGCGCGGCGCGGCAGGCCTGGTCATCGGCCTGCCGGTGAACATGGACGGGACCGAAGGCCCCCGCTGCCAGTCCGCCCGCGCCTTCGGGCGCAACCTCTTACGCCTGCGCGACCTGCCGATCGCCTTCTGGGACGAGCGGATGTCGACCCTGGCGGTCAACCGGATGCTGATCGACGAGGCGGACGTGACGCGGGCGCGGCGAGGGGAACTGGTCGACAAGGCGGCGGCCGCCTGGATCCTGCAAGGGGCGCTGGACCGGATGCGAGGCGCCTAGTCGCCCTCTTCCGCCACCGGGCGGCGCATCAGCGCGAACAGGGCGGCCAGCGCGCAGCCGGCCAGAATGCCGGCCGTCAGGTCGTGCGCCAGGGTGACGCCGAAGGTCGCCAGGAGCACCACGGCGCTGCGCCAGTCGCGCAGCAGGCGCAGGAACTCCGCCTTCTCGGCCATGTTCCAGGCCACCACCAGCAGCACTCCGGCCAGGGCCGTCATCGGCACGAACTTCGCCAGCGGCGCGGCGATCAGCATGAACAGCAGCAGGAAGCCGGAGTGCAGCATGCCGGAGATCGGGCTGACCGCCCCGGCGCGGATATTGGCCGCGGTGCGGGCGATGGTGCCGGTGACGTTGATCCCGCCGAAGATCGGCGAGGCGACATTGGCCAGGCCCTGGGCCACCAGCTCCATGTTGGAGCGGTGCTTGCGGCCGGTCATGCCGTCGGCGACCTTGGCCGACAGCAGGCTCTCCACCGCCCCCAGCAGCGTGAACGACAGCGCCGCCGGAGCCACCTCCATGACCTGCGCCAGATCGAGGCGCGGCAGGGCCGGCGCCGGCAGGCCGTGGGGGATGTCGCCGAACCGCCCGCCGATTGTCTCCACCGGCAGGCCGGCCAGCGCGACGATCGCCGAGGCGGCGACGATGGCGATCAGCATGCCCGGCCACGACGGCCGATAGCGGCGAAGCAGCAGGATCACCGCCGCCACGCCTGCGCCGAGCGCCAGGGCGGTAGGGCTGAAGGTTCCGGCGGCCTGCCCCAGCGCGGCCAGTTTCGGCGCCAGCGGGCCGGGCTCCGGGCCGGCCAGCGACAGCCCGCCCAGATCCTTCAGCTGCGACGCCAGGATGGTGATCGCAATGGCGCAGGTGAACCCCACGGTGACGGCGTGCGGGATGTGGCGCACCAGGGTCCCCAGCCGCAGCCACCCGAGGAGCGTCAGCAGCACCCCGGAGAGCAACACCGCCGTCAGCAGGCCGTCGACGCCGTGCCGGGCCGCGGTGGCGGCCACCAGCACGATGAAGGCGCCCGCCGGCCCGCCGATCTGGAACCGGCTGCCGCCGAGCGCGGACACCAGGAACCCGCCGACGATCGCGGTGAAGAGGCCCCGTTCGGGCCCGACGCCGGAGGCCACGGCGATGGCCATGGAGAGAGGCAGCGCCACCACCGCCACGGTCAGGCCGGCCGCCAGGTCGCGCCGCAGCTTGGCCGCGCCGTAACCCTCCTGGAACACGGTCAGGAGCTTGGGCCGATAGAGATGCGCTGACGCCGTACCGTCCGGCATGGAAGACTCGGGGAGAAGTGTGGGCCAAGCCTAGCGCGGCTCGCGCCGGGCGAGAAGGCGCCGCGCCGACGCAGCCCGCCCGCCCGGCCGTCAGTCGCCGGGTCTTGTCGGTTCGCCGGCCCACGACCTGTGTTCGATCTCGCCGCGCTCGACCTCCGTGCGCGAGAAGACCTCCTCCTGGCCGTCCTCCAGCAGTTCGTCGTCGGGATCGCCGGCCGGCGCCTTGCCGCCCTCGATCAGGGCGCGGCGTTCCGGCGTGTTGATCGGATAGGTCATCTTGCGCCTCGAAGCTCAAGCGCGGCGCGCGTCCCCGGGTTCCTTAGCCGGCCGAGGCTTCCCTCCCCGCGCGGGGCGCCCTAAGAGGCGCCTTTGATGACCACGCCCGCTCCCGGCATCGATGAGGTTCGCGCCGCGACCCACCCGTTCCCGAGGCGCCATTTCCTTTCCGTCGTCGATCTGGACCCCGTCGAGGTCGGCCGCCTGCTCGACCTCGCCGACCGGTTCGTGGCGCTGAACCGGCAGACCTCGAAGAAGCTGGACCTGCTCAAGGGCCGCACGCTCATCAACCTGTTCTTCGAGAACTCCACCCGCACCCAGAGCTCCTTCGAGCTGGCCGGCAAGCGGCTGGGCGCCGACGTGGTCAACATGAGCCCGCGCGCCTCCTCGATCTCCAAGGGCGAGACCCTGATCGACACCGCCGTGACGCTGAACGCCATGCGCCCGGACCTGCTGGTCATCCGCCACGCCTCCTCCGGCGCGGCCTCCCTACTCTCGCAGAAGGTCGGCTGCAGCGTGATCAACGCCGGCGACGGCCAGCACGAGCACCCGACGCAGGGGCTGCTCGACGCCCTCTCCATGCGCCGCGCCTTCGGCAAGCTGGCCGGGCTGGCGGTGGCGATCTGCGGCGACGTGCTGCACAGCCGCGTGGCGCGCTCCAACGTCGCCCTCTTGCAGATGATGGGCGCGCATGTGCGCCTGGTCGGCCCGCCCACCCTGATGCCGGCCGACGCCGACCGCTGGGGCTGCGAGGTGCACCACGACCTGCGCCGGGGCATCAAGGGCTGCGACGTGGTGATGATGCTGCGCCTGCAGCTGGAGCGCATGGACGGGGCCATGGCGCCCTCGCAGCGGGAGTATTTCCGCTTCTTCGGCCTCGACCGCGAGAAGCTGGCCCACGCCGCGCCGCACGTGCGGGTGATGCACCCCGGCCCGATGAACCGCGGCGTGGAGATCGATTCCGAAGTCGCCGACGACGTCGCCGTCAGCCTGATCCAGGACCAGGTGGAGATGGGCGTGGCGGTGCGCATGGCGGTGCTGGCGGCCCTGGCCGCCCGGCTGGACAACGCCTGATGGCCCGCGCGACCGCCTTCGTGAACGCCCGCCTGGTCGACCCGGCCAGCGGCTACGACGGCCCCGGCGCGGTGCTGGTCGAGGGCCGGCGCATCGGCGAGGTCGCCCACGCCAAGGGCTTGAAGGACCTCTCCAGCGACATCGCGGTGATCGACTGCGGCGGCGCCATGCTGGCCCCCGGCCTCGTCGACCTGTGCGTCAAGACCGGCGAGCCCGGCGCCGAGCCCAAGGAGACCCTGAAGTCCGCCGCCCAGGCCGCGGCGGCCGGCGGCGTCACCTCCATGGTCGTGCAGCCCGACACCCACCCGGTGGTCGACGAGCCGGCGGTGGTGGACTTCATCCTGCGCCGGGCGCGCGACATCGAGCTGGTCAGGGTCTACCCCGCCGGCGCGGCCACCAAGGGCTGCGAAGGCCGGCTGATGGCCGAGATCGGCCTGATGCACGAGGCCGGCTGCCTCTATGTGACCGACGCCGACAAACCGATCGTCGACTCCAAGGTGATGCGCCGGGTGATGGCCTACGCCAAGGGCTTCGACACCCTGGTGGCGCACCGTCCGGTGGACCCTTGGCTGGCGGCCGGCTCTGCGGCCACCGAGGGCGAGTTCGCCGGCCGCCTGGGCCTGCCCAGCGTCCCG
>JADZBR010000286.1 GCA_020852035.1 Caulobacteraceae bacterium | reverse complement strand
GATTCGGCGCGGCCTGGATCGAGCCGTTGTGAGGGCCAGAGTCGGTCAGCGGCAGCCAGGCGGTGACGTAGCGGTCCGACAGCATGTTGTAGGGGTAGTCCTGGTGCCAGCCGAAGCCGCGCCAGGCCTCGCCGGCCAGGTCCATGCGGAAGACCGCGTGCTGGAAGGGCGCATGGACGCGATCCGCGCCGGACATCGCCCGCGCCGCCTCGACCAGGGGCTCGGCGGTGATGATGCGCTGGAAGATCAGGCTCTCGCGGAAGGCGTCGTAGATCGTGGACAGGGCGGCGCGGTCGCCGGCGGCCAGGTGCGAAATGCGATCATCGAGATCGCCCTCGGGCGGGGCGCCGAGCGCTTCGGCCATCTCCTGCAGGGTCTCGACCGCCTCGCCGATCAGGCCAGCCGGGATCAGCCCCCGCAGCAGGCGAAGCTCGCCCGCGCTCACCCCTTGTCGCGCAGGAGGCGTCCCTGTTCGCGCTTCCAGTCGCGGTCAGCGACGGTGTCGCGCTTGTCGTGCAGCTTCTTGCCCTTGGCCACCGCCAGCTCCAACTTCGCCAGGCCCTTGTCGTTCCAGTAGAGCCGGGTCGGGATGATAGTGCGCCCCTCGCGGTTCACCGCCCCGATCAGCCGCTCGATCTCCTTGCGATGCAGCAGCAGCTTCCGGTGCCGCCGCGGCTCGTGGTTGAAGCGGTTGCCGCCGGCGTAGGGCGGGATGTCTGCGTTGATCAGCACGATCTCGTCGCCTTCCACCGAGGCGTAGGATTCGGCGATGTTGGCCTTGCCGACGCGCAGGGATTTCACCTCGGTGCCGGTCAGCGCCAGGCCGGCCTCGAAGGTCTCCTCCAGGAAGTAGTCGAACCGGGCCCGCCGGTTCTCGGCGATCAGCTTGCCGGCCATCAGGTCACGCCGGCCTCGCGCAGGGCGCGCAGCACCTCGGCGCGGGCGGCCTGCGAGCACGGCACGACCGGCAGGCGCGCTTCCTCGCTGCAGAGCCCAAGGTGCGCCAGGGCGAACTTGGTCGGCGACGGCGAGGCGTCGGCGAAGAGCGCCTTGTGCAGGTTGATCAGCTTGTCCTGGAAGCCGAGCGCGCCCGCCCAGTCGCCGGCCAGCACGGCGTTGTAGAAGGCCGCGCTGGCGTCCGGCGCGACGTTGGCCGTCACCGAGATGCAGCCGTGGCCGCCGTGCGCCATGTAGCCGAGCGCGGTGTCGTCGTTGCCCGACAGCATGGTCCAGTCCTCGCCGCAGGTCAGCCGCTGCTGGCTGGCGCGGCCCAGGTCGCTGGTGGCGTCCTTGATGCCGACGATGTTCCTGAGGGCCGCCAGGCGCGTCAGGGTCTCGTTGGAGATGTCGACGCTGGTGCGCGCCGGCACGTTGTAGACCAGGATCGGCAGGTCGACCGCCGCGTGGATCGCCGCGTAGTGGGCGTAGAGACCCTCCTGGCTGGGGCGGTTGTAGTAGGGCGTCACAACCAGGGCCGCGGCGGCGCCGACCGCCTTGGCGTGACGGACGAGCGAGATCGCCTCCTCGGTGGAATTGGAACCCGCGCCGGCCACCACCGGCACGCGGCCCGAAGCCACCTTCACGCAGATCTCGACGACCCGGTGATGCTCCTCGTGGCTCAGGGTGGCGCTCTCGCCGGTCGTGCCGACCGGCACCAGGCCGTGCACGCCACCGGCGATCTGGCGCTCGACCAGCGCCTCGAAGGCTTTCTCGTCCACCGCCCCGTTGCGGAAGGGGGTGACGAGCGCCGGCAAGACGCCTTGGAACATCGGCTGGGACATTTGTGCAAAAGGCCGTGAAAAGGTCGCTTCGGGTGGCGACAGATTGTGCGGGCGGACAATATGTCTGCCTCCCCTCCTCCCGCAAGCGGCTCGCCGGCCTCAAAGAATCGGAGCTTCGACGCCTTGAATCCCAAAGCCCGCAAGGTTCTGCTCGCCAGCGCCCTCGTCGCCCTCCTGGCTCCGATGGCCGACGCCCAGCCCAGCGGCGATTCGGCGCCCGCCCAGGTCCGCACGCCGCAGACCGCCTACTACCAGCCGCTTTCCGAGATGGACGCGACCCAGCTGCGCGCCGCCCTGGCGGCGGCCCGGCGCGGCGACATCTCCAATGCGCGGGCCGCGATGGGCTCCATTTCGGACCCGATCGCCCGCAAGATCGCGCTCTGGGCCCTGGTGGATACGAGCGGCCAGAACCTCAGCTTCTTCGAGGTGCAGACGGCCCGCAACGACCTGGCCGGCTGGCCGCGCGCCGGCCGGCGGCAGGCCAACGCCGAGCGGCTGCTGGAAACCAGCGGCCAGAGCCCGCAGCAGACCATAGCCTTCTTCGGCGGCGCCGAGCCGCAGACCGCCGAGGGCGCGATGGCCCTGGCCTCGGCGCTGCAGGCGACCGGCAAGGGGCAGGAGGCCACCGCCCTGATCCGCCGCTGGTGGCGCGACAACCTGTTCGAGGCCGACGTCCAGCAACGGATGCTGGCCCGCTTCGGCGGCGTCCTGTCCCAGGACGACCATGTCCGCCGGCTCGACATCCTGCTCTACGGCTCGCAGGGGCCGGCGACGCGGGCCATGCTGGACCTGGTCCCGGCCGACCAGCGCCAGCTGGCGGAGGCGCGCATGGCCTTCCGCGCGAACAGCGGCGATGCGACGACCCTGGCCGCCAACCTGCCGGCCAACCTCGCGGGCCACCCGGGCCTGGCCTTCGAGCGCGCGGCCTATCTGCGCCGGCGCAACATGAGCGAGCTGGCGCTCGGCATGGTGCGCAACTTCCCGACCGAGGTCCCGCACGACGAGGCCGCCGAACGCATCTGGGGCGAGCGCTATCAGCTGATCCTGGCCGCCCTGCGCAACCGCGACTACCGCGGGGCCTACAACGCCGCCGCCAACAGCGGCCTGACCAAGGGCGTGCAGGCGGCGGACGCGGAGTTCTACGCCGGCTGGCTGGCGCTGGTACGGCTGCGCGACCCCGCCCAGGCCGACAAGCACTTCGCCAACCTGGAACGGATCGGTCGCTCGCCGATCACCGAGGGCCGGGCGCTCTACTGGCGCGGCCGGGCGGCCGAGGCGGCGGGCGACAAGGTCGGCGCGGCGGCCTTCTACGGCCGCGCGGCGCGGCACGGCACCGTCTTCTACGGCCAGCTGGCCCTGGAGAAGATCGGCCAGCCCCTGAAGCTCGGCCACGACCCGCAGATCACCACCGCCGACCGCGCCCGCTTCGACGGCCGCGAGGCGGTGCGCGCGGCGCGCATCCTCAACTCGATCGGCGAGAGCGACGCCTTCAACGCCTTCGTGCTCGCCCTCGACGACGTCCTGCCGACCCTGGAGGAGCAGGCCCTGCTGGTCGACCTGGCGCGCGGCTACGGCAGCCAGGACCTTTCCATGAAGGTGGTCCGCGCCGCCGCCCAGCGCGGCTTCATCCTGCCCGAGCGCGGCTACCCATTGCGCACGCCGCCACAGGTGTTCGGCGCGCCGGAGTCGGCGCTGACGCTCGGTATCACCCGCCAGGAGAGCGGCTTCGACCCGCGCGTGCGTTCCGGCGCCGGCGCGCGCGGCATGATGCAGCTGATGCCCGCCACCGCCGCGATCGTCGCCCGCAAGATCGGCGTCGGCTACTCCGCCGACCAGCTCTACGAGCCCGACTACAACATGCGCTTGGGGCAGACCTACCTCGGCCAGGTGATCGACCAGTTCAGCGGCTCCTATGTGATGGGCATCGCCTCCTACAACGCCGGGCCTGGCCGCCCGGCCCAGTGGGCGGCCTTTTGCGGCGACCCGCGCACCGCCTCTGTCGACGGCATCGACTTCATCGAGTGCATCCCGTTCTCGGAGACCCGCAACTACGTGATGCGGGTGATGGAGGGCATGCAGGTCTATCGCGCCCGTCTGAACAACGGGACGGCCCCCGTCACCCTGACGCGCGACCTCAATCGCGGCGGCTACACCTACGCCCCGGCGACGCCGGCGGAGAACTGAGCGCGCCGGGCGGCCAGCACCAGGCCCGCCTCGGTCTCGCGCAGTTCGCCGTCCAGGCCGAACGCGCTGAGCAGCGTCGGGCGGCCGAGCGCCTCGGTCGGCGGCCCGAGCGCCGCCAGCCGGCCCGCATGCAGCACCGCCAGCCGGTCGCAGGACCGGGCGGCCAGGCCCAGGTCGTGCAGCGACACCAGCACGCCCGCGCCCCGCGCCGCTTCCTCGCGCAGCAGGTCCAGCGCGCGAAGCTGGGCGTCGGGATCGAGCCCCGCCGCCGGTTCGTCGGCGACCAGCAGCGGCGCGCCGGTGGCCAGCAGCCGGGCCAGCAGCACGCGCCCCCGCTCACCGCCGGAAAGTTCCAGTACGCCCCGGCGGGCGATCTCGGAGAGGCCGACGCGGGCCAGGGCCTGCAACGCCGCCGCGCGGCCCGCGTCGCCGCGGTGCGCGGGCGCGCCGAGGGCGGCGATGCGCCAGGCGGCCAGGTTCCAGCCGATCCGGCGCTCCTGCGGCAGATAGCCCACGATCCGCGCCCGCTCGGGCTCCGACAGCCGCTCCATCGGGGCGCCGCCAAGCTCGATCCGGCCGGCCGCCGGCCGCATCAGGCCCAGCGCCGTCCGCATCAGGGTGGTCTTGCCCGAGCCGTTGGAGCCCACCAGCCCCACGATCTCGCCCGGAGCGACATCCAAACTTACGCCGGACAGGATCGCGGTGTGTCCCCGCCGGGCTTCCACGCCGCTGAGGCGAAGCAGGCTCATGTCCGCCAGCTCCGCGCCGCGCGCCAGGCGATCAGGGCGAACAGCGGCGCGCCGAAGAGCGCGGTGACCACGCCGAGCTTCAGCTCCACCTCCGTGGGGATCAGCCGGGCGGCGAGGTCGGCCGCCGTCAGCAGCACCGCGCCGGCCAGGGCCGAGGGCATGAGGATGCGCGCCGGATCGCTGCCCGTCGCCGCCCGCACCAGGTGGGGCGCGGCCAGCCCCACGAAGCCGATCACGCCGGAAACGGCCACCGCCGCGCCGGTCAGCAGCGCCGCCCCAGCCACCGCCGCCGCCCGCAGCCGCGCCATCGGCAGGCCCGAAAGCGCCGCGGCCTCGTCGCCCAGGGTCAGGGCCAGCAGACCCCGCGCCGCATAGGCGCAGAGCCCCGCGCCGAGGACCATCGGCAGGGCGGCCCGCGCCAGGTCGATCCAGTCACGGTTTGCGACCGAGCCGAGCAGCCAGGTGAGCACCTCGGTGGTGGTGACCGGCGACGGCGAAAGGTTGAACACCAGCGAGGTCAGCGCCCCGCAGAAGGCCGAGAGGGCGACGCCGAAGAGAATCAGGGTTTCCGGCTCGCGGAACCGCGCCGCCAGCAGGGTGAGCGCCGCGCCCGTCGCCAGCGCCCCGCCGAGCGCGGCGGCCTCGACCGCGCCGACCGTCACGCCCAGCCCGGCGCTGATCGCCACGGCCGCGCCCAGCCCCGCCCCGGCCGACACCCCCAGCACGCCCGGGTCGGCGAGCGGGTTGCGCAACAGGCCCTGCATCACCGCTCCGGCCAGGCCGAGCGCCGCGCCGACCAGGGCCGCCGTCAGGGCGCGCGGCAGGCGGATGCGCCAGAGCACATCGGCCACCGGCGAGGCGGGGTCGGCCAGGGCGCGGGCGTAGTCCGCCCAGGCGAACGAGGTTTCGCCCCAGGCCACCGCCGCCGCCACGGCGAGCGCCAGCGCCGCCGCCAGCCCGAGGTTCAGCCGCCAGAGACTCATCGCGGCGCGCGGTCCGCCAGCAGCCAGGCCGCGTCGGCGGCGAACCAGGCCGGGCAGCCCATCATCGCGCCCGGCAGCTCCGCCAGGGCGGCCTTGCGGGCCTGCCGACGCACGACGGCGTGGCGGCCCGGGTTCCAGGCGGCGCGGGCCAGGGCGGCGTTGTCGTAGAAGCCGAGCACCAGGGCCGCCGGCGGGTGCAGCGCCAGGGTCTCCAGCGAGAGCATGCGAAACCCCCGGCCGGTTTCCAGGTTCTCCAGGCCGGCCTTGCGCAGGATGGCGTCGACCAGGGTGCCGGCGCCGGCCGTCGCCCCGCCCGGCGTCATGTAGAGCGCCGCCGAGCCACGCCAGGCCCCGGCGGCGGCGGCCTCCTTGGCGCGCATGTCGGCGATCAGCGCCGCGCCCCTGGCCGGCTGGCCCAGCGCAGCGGCGACCCGGCGGATGTTCGCCCGCACGCCGTGGAAGTCGGTGGCCTCCCCGATCTCGACGACCGCCACGCCGCGCCTCTCCAGCGCCGCCAGCAGGCGCGGGTCGCCGCCCCAGTAGCGCACCACCGCCTGCGGCCGGGCCGCCAGGGCCGCCTCCAGGGTCGCGCGGCGCTTGGGCAGCCCCCGCGCCCGGTCACGCAGGAAGGAATCCGCGTCATCGGCGCGATAGGAGAGCCCGACGATCGCTTCCCGCGGGCTGAGCGCCAGCACGTACTGGTCGGCGCACTGGTCGAGGGACATCACCCGGGGCGCGGCGGCGGCGGGCGTGGCCGCCAGGGCCGCGGCGAGGATCAGGGCGATCAGTCGGAGACGAGGCCGTGGAACATCCCGTCCACCGTCGCCTGCAGGATCTCGTCGTGGGGACGCCAGTCGAACCCAGGGCGGGTGATGAGCAGGCTCACCGTTCCGTGGCAGGCGGTCCACATGGCCTGGGCGGCCGTATCCGGGTCGGGCGTGCGCAGCCGGCCCTCGACGGCGATCTCGCGCACCACGTCGGCGAAGGCCTGGTAGGACTGCGCGCTCACTTCGCTGATCTGCTCGTCCCAATGCGGCGACTCCGGCCGGGCCTCGATATAGACCAGCCGATAGGCGTTCGGGTTGGCCAAGCCAAATCGCATATAGGACTCGAGCATCAGCTTGACGCGGCTCACCGCATCCAGCGGCCGGTTGGCGACCTCGCGATTGCGCTCCAAAAGCCCTTCGAGCGCCACCTGGCAGATCTCCAGGAGAATGCAGCTTTTGTCGCGGAAGTGCATGTAGAGAGCGGTGGACGAGACGCCCACTTCCTCGGCGATGCGCCGGATGGTGGCGCCTTCATAGCCGTCGGCCACGAAGATGCGTTCCGCCGCCGCCAGGATCTCGGCGCGGCGCAGATGCCCGTCGCCTCTCGGCTTGCGCGTAGAACGCCGCGACCGGCCGACTGCCGCTTCCAACCGCTCATCCCCCTGATTTCTTTTGTGTCGCCAGCAAAGCCGGAATCCGGGCGTGGGGCAACCCCAAGGCGGTATGCGATCGGCCCCATCCAGACCGCGAAGTTGACTTTTCCTGTGGTTGTGTCGTGAGTCGCCTCGTTCAGGAGTTGCTAACCATGCGGCTTGGGCTCGGCGGCTCGCGGGGGCCGAAGGCGACCACACAGGTGCGGCGATTCCGGCCGCGGACCGCCGAGGCGGCGGACGTCTCCGCCTTCGACGGCGCACGCCGCTCGATCACCTCGGGGCAAAGCGCCGTCCTGGCGCTGACGCTGTTCGCCGTCGGAGTGGGGCTGGCGACCGAGACGGCGGCGACCTGGCGCTGGCTGCATGTGATCTTCTTCACCGGCTTCAGCCTGGTGATCCTGCTCAGGCTCGCCGCCGTCCTGTTGCCGCGCAGGCGCCGCCCCTGGACGCCACTGCCCGATGAGGCGCTGCCGCGCTACACCATCCTCGCCCCGCTCTACCAGGAGGCGGGCGTGATCGAGGAACTGGTCGCCGCGCTCGATCGCATCGACTATCCGCGCGACCGGCTGCAGGCGCTGATCGTGCTGGAGGCCGACGACTGGGACACCCGGGCCGCCTTCGAACAACTGACGCCCCCGCCTTTCATCCAGCTGCTGATCGCCCCGCCGGGCCGCCCACGCACCAAGCCGCGGGCCTGCAACATCGCGCTGGAGCAGGCGACCGGCGAGTTCCTGGTGATCTACGACGCCGAGGATCATCCCGAACCGCTGCAACTGCGGGAGGCGGCCGCCCGCTTCGCCGCCGGCGAGGCGCGGCTGGCCTGTCTGCAGGCGCCGCTTCGGGTCTATCCGCGCAGCGCCTTCCTGCCCCGGCAGTTCGGCCTGGAGTACGCCGTGCAGTTCGAGGTGATCCTGCCGGCCCTGGCCCGGCTGGGCCTGCCCTTCCCGCTCGGGGGCACCAGCAACCACTTCCGTGTCGAAACCCTGCGCGCGGTCGGCGGCTGGGACGCCTTCAATGTCACGGAGGATGCGGACCTGGGCTTTCGGCTGGCGCGCGCCGGCGCGACCCTGGGCATGCTGGAAACGCCCACCTGGGAGCCGCCGCCGAAGAGCTTCTTCGTCTGGCTCCCGCAGAGGACCCGCTGGATCAAGGGCTTCGGCCAGACCATCGGCGTCCATACGCGGCGGCCTTTCGCCGCGGGATTTCGCGCCCTGGCCTCGCTGTTCGTCACGGTCGGCGTGGCGGTGACCTCGGCGGTGCTGCATGCGCCGGTGATGGCGTGGGTGGCGGCGAAGCTGGCGGTGGCCGCGGCGGGATGGCGCCCGCCGGCGATCGGCGCGCCGGACGCCGCCCTGCTGCTGTGCGGCTGGGTCGTCGCCCTCCTGGCCATGATGGTCGGGGCCGCCCGCGCCGGGCTGCCGCTGCGCCAGCGCGACCTGGCGCTCGCCCCGCTCTACTGGCCGCTTCTCTCGGTCGCGGCGATGCATGCGCTCTGGCAACTGGCCAAGCGCCCCTACCATTGGGACAAGACCCCGCACGAAGCCCAGACTCGACGCGCCGCCGCCTGAGGCCGTAAGGCGGGCGGGTGAGCCAGCGCCCGACCATCGCCGACCAGCCCAGCGTCATGCGCACGCGCGGCTGGGACGACTACGCCCTGCTGGACAGCGGCGCCGGCCGCAAGCTCGAACGCTACGGCCGTTTCCGCGTCGTGCGCCCCGAGCCGCAATGCCTCTGGACGCCCCGGCTGGACGACGGGGCCTGGAAGGCCGACGCGGTGTTCGACCCCGCCGACGAAGAGGACGACGGCCGCTGGCGCTTCACCGAACGCCCGCCGGAAAGCTGGCCGCTTGCCTGGGGCGAAGCGCGGTTCCTCGGGCGCTTCACCAACTTCCGCCACCTGGCGTTCTTTCCCGAGCAGGCGGCGAACTGGGCCTGGCTGGACGAGCGGGTTCGCCAGGCTGGCGCGCCGCGGGTGCTGAACCTCTTCGGCTACACCGGCGTCGCCAGCCTGGTCTGCGCCAGGGCCGGCGCGCAGGTGACCCACGTGGACGCCTCCAAGAAGGCCATCGGCTGGGCGCGGGAGAACGCCGCCCTGTCGGACGCCGAAGCCCTGCCGATCCGCTGGATCTGCGAGGACGCCCGCCGCTATGTGCAGCGCGAGGCGCGGCGCGGGTCGCGCTACGAAGGGATCATCCTCGACCCGCCGAAGTTCGGGCGTGGCCCGGGCGGCGAGGTCTGGCGGCTGTTCGAGGACTTGCCGGAACTGGCGCGGCTCTGCGCCGAGTTGCTTTCCGAGCGCGCCTCGTTCCTGCTGCTCAACGCCTACGCCGCCCGCATTTCCGGCGCCTCCCTGGCCGGCCTGCTCGCCGACCGGCTGGACGGCCGCGGCGGGCGGATCGACTGGGGTGAGCTGGCCCTCGTCGAAGAGGGCGGCGAGCGCGAGATCGGCCTCTCCTTCTTCGCCCGCTGGTCGGCATGACCAAGGCGATCAGCTCGCTGGCCAACCCGACGGTGAAGGCCGTCCGCGCCCTGCACCTGCGCAAGGCGCGCGAAGAGAGCGGCCTGTTCCTCGCCGAGGGCCTGAAGATCGTCACCGAGGCGGTCGAGACCGGCCGCGCGCCACGCATCCTGCTCTACGCCCGCGAGGCCGCCGACCATCCGCTGCTGAAGGCCGCCGCCACCGCCGCGCGGGCCGCCGGCGGCGAGGTGATCGAGGTGACGCCGGCGATCCTGCAGAAGGTGACCCGGCGCGACAACGCCCAGGCGGTGGTCGGCGTCTTCGAGCAGGCCTGGACGGCCCTGGACGCGCTCGATCCGGCTGCGGCCGGGACCTGGGTCGCGCTGCATCGGGTCCGCGACCCCGGGAACCTCGGGACCATCGTGCGCACGGCCGACGCGGCCGGCTGCGGCGGCGTCATCCTGGTCGGCGAGTGCTGTGACGCCTTCTCGGTCGAGGCGGCGCGCGCGACCATGGGCTCGATTTTCGCGGTCCCGATCGCCCGCGCCACCGAAGCCGAGTTCTCCGCCTGGCGCGCAACCTGGCCGGGCTCGGTGGTCGGCACCCTGCTCAGCGCGACGACCGATCACCGCCAGGCGCGCTATGTCGCCCCGACGCTGATCCTGATGGGCAACGAGCAGGCCGGGCTGACGCCGGACATGGCCGCGCTCTGCGACGTCAATGTAAAGATTCCCATGCGCGGGCGCGCCGACAGCCTGAACCTGTCGGTGGCCACGGGGATCATGATCTACGCGGCGCTGGCATAGATTCCTTCTCCCCTTGCGGGAGAAGGTGTCGCCGCTAGGCGACGGATGAGGGGTCTCTCAAGACCGCTTCGTGAGCGCCCGGCCGATCAGTTTTCGAAGCGCCGACGATCTTCGACCCCTCATCCGGCGCTTCGCGCCACCTTCTCCCGCAAGGGGAGAAGGATCATGCGCGCGGCTTAACCCGCGTGGTGGGCGCCGCTATGAGCGGGTCTTCCGGCCAAGGGTGCTTGGGATAGCGGCCTCGCATCTCGGCCCGCACCTCCTTCCACGAGCCGCGCCAGAATCCCGGCAGGTCGCGGGTCACCTGGATCGGCCGGTGCGCCGGCGAGGTCAGGGCCAGGGTCAGCGGCAGGCTTCCGCCGGCGATAGCGGGATGGCGGTCGAGACCGAACAGCTCCTGCGGCCGCACCTCCACCCGCGGACCGCCCTCGGCGCCGTAGTCGATCGGCAGGCGCGAGCCGGCGGGCGTCGTCCAATGGGTGGGCGCCTCGGCGTCGAGTTGCTTGAGGCTGTTCCAATCGACCAAGGCGCGCACGGCCGTATCGAGTTCGCCGGCGCCGAGTTCGCTCAGCGCCCCGCGTCCCTCCAGCAGCGGGGTCAGCCAGGCGTCGAGCTCCGCCAGCAGGCGTTCGTCGGAGAGCATGTTCAGCCCCGCGAGCGCGGCGCGATGGCGAAGCTGCCGCGTGGCCTCGCCGAACGGCAGGTCGCCCAGCCCCTTTGCGCGGACTTCGCCCGCCAGGGCTGCGGCAACCGCCGCCGGATCGTCGAGCAGGCGCTCGCCGACGACGATCCGGCCCAGGCGGGTCAGACGCTTGGCGCGCGTGCGCCCGCCGGTCGCCTCGACCCGATCCTCCTCGCTCAGCTGATCGGCGAACAGGCCCAGCACCTCGGCCTCTTCCAGCGGCGCGGCCAGCAGGATGCGGTCGCGCCGCTCGCCGCCGCCGAGTTCGCCCACCGCCAGCCAGCGTTCGCGGGCGAGGGCGTCGGTGGCCTCCAGGAAGGCGCCCCGGCCATTGGCCATCAGGAACTCGCCCGGCGCGCCGCGCGCCCTGGCCACCCGCTCGGGGAAGGCCAGCGAGAGGAGCCCGCCATCGGAGAGCTCATCCGCGCCCGCGCCGCCGCCGGCGTCCCTCGCCCAGCGCGCGGCGAGATCGCGGCCGGCGCGCGCGGCCGGGCCGCCATCGCGGCCGAAGCGGTCCAGCCGATGGCGCAGGTCGACGTCGGCCCCGCCCAGGCCCCGATCGCCGACCAGGGCGGCGACGCGGGCGGCGCGTTCGCCCTGGCCGCGCTCGGCGGCCTTCAGCAGCATGTGCGCCAGCCG
>JADZBR010000285.1 GCA_020852035.1 Caulobacteraceae bacterium | reverse complement strand
GTCGCCCTCTGGACACGCCTGGTCGAGGCCCTCGAAGCGCGCGACGGCCGCAAGGTCGCCGCCGCCGCAGAGGCCATGGTCGCCGCCAGCGAACAGGAAGTCATGCGACTCATGCGCGAGCGGCGGGCCAAGCTGAATCCGTCAGGCTGAGGCCCCCGCCCCGATCGGGTCGGCGACGTCGACTACAACGACAGTTTGATATTGACTTGCAAACTCAACCCGTCCAGTTGCGAGCGGTTCTTATGTGATGGGGGTTTAGTTTGCGGTTTTCTCTGTTCGGCGCGGCCGGCGCCGTGGCGCTGCTGGCATGTAGCTCCGCCCAGGCCCAGGGCGACGACGAAGGCGCCACCGTCGAGGAACTGGTGGTCACCGGCGAGAAAGCCGAGCGGTCGCTGCAGGACACCCCCACCAGTGTCGCGGTGATCAGCGCCAAGCGGATCGAAGAAGAGAAGATCCAGACCTTCTTCGAGGTGGTGAACCGCACCGCCAACGTCTCGCAGACCTACGGCCCCTCCGGCTTCACCATCCGCGGGATCAGCAACACCAACGTCTCCGGCGGCGGCAACTCGGGCCTCGCCACGGTCTATGTCGATGGCGCGCCAGTGCCCGAGCGGCACCTGAACGGCGCGCCGCTGGACCTCTGGGACGTCTCGCAGGTGGAGATCCTGCGCGGGCCGCAATCGACCCTGCAGGGCCGCAACGCCCTGGCCGGCGCGGTGGTGATCCGCACCCAGGACCCGACCTTCACCTGGACGGCGAAGGCGCGCGTCTTCCTTTCCGACGAGAACGAGCAGGCGTTCGCGGCGGCCGGCGGCGGGCCGATCGTCGCCGACCAGCTCGCCTTCCGGCTGGCGGTGGAGGACCGCCACGCCGAAGGGTTCGTCTACAACACCACGCGCAAGGCCGATGAGTCGCCGATGGACTCCACGACGATCCGCGGCAAGCTGCTGATCACGCCCAGCGCCCTGCCGGACCTGCGCATCCGCGCCGGCTGGACCCACGACGAGCGCACCGGCGGCTACATCTTCAGCTACTCGCGCACGGACGTTCCCGACTTTTTCGACAACCGCATCTCCACCGGCGACAGCCCGAACGCCACCGACTCGACCTCGGACATCGTCACCGTCCAGGCCGACTATTCGCTTTCCGACCGGCTGGAGCTGACCAGCGTCTCGTCCCTCACCCGGGTGGACACCTTCAGCGCCTACGACGGCGACGACGGCCCCGAGACCCTGGCCTTCGGCGAGCAGGACGAGCAGGACCAGACCTTCACCCAGGAACTGCGCCTTTCCTACCAGGGCGAGCGGCTGACCGGCCTCATCGGCGCCTATTACGCTAACCGCGAGCGCGACTACGAGACCACCACCCTGACGGAGGTGCCGACCCCGGTGGACACCCTGGTCGGCGTGCTGATGAGCCCGCTCTTCGGCCTCGATCCCGCCACCGCCCAGTTCGCCGCCACGACCTACGGCGCGGCCCTGCCGGTGATCCCGGTGGCCTACACCGGGATCACACCCGAGGAGATCACCACCTGGGCCGTCTTCGGCGACGGCCGCTTCCAGCTGACCCCGCAGATCTCGCTGCTGGCGGGCTTCCGCTACGATCGCGAGAAGAACCGGATGGCCAACGATCAGGCCACCGTCTTCGCCGGCGACTACCCGGACCCGGCGCTCCACGGGCCGCTTGCCCCGGTGATCGGCGGCCTGAACATGGTGGTCGGCGGCTTCGTGGCCCAGGCCAACGCCGCCACGCCCTTCACCGCCCGCACCTTCGACGCCTTCCTGCCGAAAGTGGGCCTGAAGTACGACTTCACCGACGACCTCAACGCCAGCGTCGTGGTCCAGCGCGGCTACCGCTCGGGCGGCACGACCATCAACGTCGCCCGCTCCACGGTCGTGCCCTACGATCAGGAATACACCTGGAACTACGAGGCGTCGCTGCGCTCCACCTGGTTCGACGACACCCTCACCCTCAACGCCAACGCCTATTACGTGAAATGGCGCGACCAGCAGGTGAACGTGAACCTCGGCCTCAACCTCTACGACTACCAGACCGAGAACGCCGGCCGCTCGCACCTCTACGGCTTCGAGATCGAGGGCCAGTACCGCCCGAACCGCCACCTCGACGCCTACGCCTCGCTCGGCCGCACCAAGACCAAGTTCGACGACTTCAAGATCGAGGAGGGCTCGACCGACATCATCCTGACCGGCTCGGAGTTCTCCTTCGCGCCGGACTGGACCTGGTCGGTCGGCGGGACCTATCGGTGGGACAACGGCTTCACCGCCAACCTCAACGCCAACTATCGCGGCGACGCCTTCAGCGACGTGGGGATCACCCAGGCCGACTACGCCATCGACGCCCGCATCGTGGTCAACGGCCAGCTCAGCTACGCCTGGGACGACTGGCAGGTCTCGGTCTTCGCCAACAACCTCTTCAATGAAGAGTACATCCAGTACAATCAGTTCACCACCAACCGCGCCATGCTGGGCGAACCGCGGGTGGTCGGGGTGATCCTGGAAGCCAGCTGGTGACCGGGCCCGGCGTCGCCCTGGCCTGCGCCCTCTTGCTGGCGGCCGGCCTTGGCGCCGGCTGGCTGCTGCGCACGGCCTGGCGGCGCCGCGACGCCAACCGTCCGCTGCTGATGCTGGCCGGCTGGGGCGTGCTGATCGCCGCCAGCCTCGCCGCCGCCCCGGTCCTGGGCCAGGCGCGCGGCCCCTTCATCGCCTTCGCCGTCCTGCCGATCGCCGTGCTGGCGCTGATCGCCGCCGGCGTGCAGATCCGCGACCCGCGCAAGCGCGCCCCGCGCGAGGCAGCGCTGGAGCCCTCCGAACGCGCCTCCAAGACCTGGCGAGGCTGGCTGCGCGCCCTGCTCGCCGGCCCGATCGGCGGCGTCGCGGCGATGGGCGTGGCGCTGGCCTGGACCATCTGGGCGCCGGGCCCGCCGCAGACCCGCATGGTGGTCGGCGGCCTGCTGGTCCCGGTGCTGTGGGGCGGGGCGATGGCCTGGACCCTGGCGGACGACAAGATCCTGCGCGCCACCGCCGTCCTGGCGGGCGTGACGGTGGTCACCTTCACCGCCTCCATCCTGAAGGGCTTCTCATGAGCAAGCCGATCTGGCCGCGCATCCCCAGCGGCTTCGTCCGTGCGGTCCTCGCCGGCCACTCGGCCCTGGGCCTGGCCTTCGCCGCCCTGATCTACCTGGTCTGCTTCTCCGGCACGGTGGCGGTCTACGCCAACGAACTGCACCGCTGGGAGCGCCCCGACGTGCCGGTCGCCGGCCCGGCCTCCGCTACGGTGGTGCAAGCCGCCGCGGCTGAAGCCCTCGCCGTCCACGGCAAGGCCGAACACCTGTTCATCAACCTGCCGACCCCCGACCTGCCGCGCCTGACCATCTACGTCGACAAGGAGAAGGGCGAGGATCCCCGCGTCGTCGCCGGCGCCGACGGCCACCTCATCGGCCCGCAGGGCACGGCGTGGACCGACTTCATGGCCCGCCTGCACATCGACCTGCACCTGCCGCAGACCTGGGGCATCTTCATCGTCGGCCTGACGGGGGTGACCCTGCTCTCCTCGCTGATCAGCGGCCTCTTCGCCCACCCGCGGGTGTTCCGCGACGCCTTCCACCTGCGCTGGGGCGGCTCCAAGCGCCTGCAGGAGGCCGACTTGCACAACCGCATCGGCGTCTGGGGCCTGCCGTTCCACGTGATGATCTCGCTGACCGGCGCCTTCCTTGGCCTCACCACCATCATCGTCGGCATCCTCGCCCTGGCGGTCTTCAAGGGCGACGTGAACAAGGCCTACGAGCTCTTCCTGCCGCCGCAGCCGATCGACGACCCGCGCCCAGCGCCCCTGCCCGACATCAAGACCGCCTTCAGCCACCTGCCCCGCATGGGCGCAGACGGCCCGCCCACCTATGTCGGCCTGGAGCACCCGGGCGAACGCGGCGGCGCCATCCTGATCGTCGCCGGCCCCGAGGGGCGCCTCTCGCGCGGCGACAACTACACCTTCGACGCCGCCGGCCAGCCGCTGTCCGAACAGGGCATCGGCAGCGAGACGGTCGGCGCCCAGATCATCCAGGCGGTCAGCCAGCTGCACTTCGGCTGGTTCGGCGGCTGGGCGGTGAAGCTGGCCTACGCCATTCTCGGCGCCGGGATCACCATCGTCACCTCCAGCGGCGTCGCCATCTGGCTGGCCCGCCGCCGCGCCAAGGGCCGCCCGGCCCCGCGCTGGGAACGCATCTGGATCGCCGCCGTCTGGAGCCAGCCGATCGCCTACCCCCTCTCGGCCCTGGCCGCCCTGCTGGCCGGCGCCCCGCCGCTGGCGGTCTGGGCGCTCGCCACCCTGGCCGCCCTGGCGACCGCCGCGGCCTTCGAGACCGAACGCCTCTCTCGCGTGCTGCCCCTGACCGGCGGCCTGCTCCTGGTGATTCTGCCGCTCGCCCACGCCCTGGTCTGGCGAGGCCGGGTGGCCGACCCGATGGCCTGGTTCGTCGAGACGGCGATCCTGGCCCTGGGCCTTGGCCTGCTGGCCTCCGTCCTGGTGACCAGCCTGGCCGCGCGGCCCCGCCTTCTCGCCGTGCAGCCGGCCGAGTAGCCGTCGTCCGACACGCGGCGGATCATCTGTCCTGGATTGGTGCGGGCGGTCGGGCTCGAACCGACACTCCTTTCGGAACCGGATTTTGAGTCCGGCGCGTCTACCAGGTTCACCACGCCCGCATCGGCGCCGGATGTAGCAAGCCGCGGCGCGCGGCGCCACCGCCCGTCAGTCGCAGCCCGGCGCGCCCTGGCGGATGTGCCGCTCCAGGCGCACGCCCTCGTCGTAGGTCGCGGCGCTCTCGTAGACGGTCACCTCCAGGAGGATGTCGCCGCCCGGCTCGTCCGCCCAAAGGTAGCTGCGCTCGAACAGCACCCGCCGGCCGCGCGGGGTGAAGCCCTCGTAGACATCGCCCCAGGGCGTGCAGCCGTTCAGCTGCGCCCAGCCGAGGGTGCAGGCGCGATCCATCTCCTCGCGCGCGGCTTGCGTCATATCTTCCACGATCACGGCGTCCATGGCGGCAATCTGGTCCTCCGATGGGCGCGAGACAACACCCCGCGCGCCTGCTAGCAACGCACAAGTCTCGGTTCGGATTCCTGATGCTTCGACGCCTCTACGACTGGGCCATGGGCCTGGCCGAATCGCGCCACGCGCCCGCCGGCCTCTTCGCCGTCTCCTTCGCCGAGAGTTCGTTCTTTCCGATCCCGCCGGATGTGATGCTGGCGCCCATGGTGCTGGCCCGGCCGCAGAAGGCCTATGTCTACGCGGCCCTCTGCACCCTCGCCTCGGTGCTCGGCGGCCTCGCCGGATACGCCATCGGCTACTTCCTGACGCCGCTCGGCCACTGGCTGCTGGAACTGATGGGCCACGCCAACGGCGACGCCGAATTCCGTGCCTGGTTCGACCAGTGGGGCCTGTGGGTGATCCTGATCAAGGGCCTGACGCCGATCCCCTACAAGCTGGTGACCATCACCGCGGGCCTGGCGCACTTCGACCTCTTCACCTTCGTCTGGGCCTCGGTGGTCACTCGCGGCGGGCGCTTCTTCCTCGCCGCGACCCTGCTCAAGTACTTCGGCCCGGCCATCCGCGAGGAGGTGGAGCGCAGGCTCGGCCTCTACACCACCATCGGGGTGATCGTGCTGGTCGGGATCATCGTCCTGGTGAAGGTCCTCTGATAGGCTGCGACGCATGACCGGCGCCCTTCGCCCGATCCTCGCCCGCTGGCCGCTCGTCGCCGCGCTCGCCTCGGCCGCGATGCTGGCCGCCGCCCACGCCTTCGAGCGGTTCGGCGGCCTGCCCCCCTGCACGCTCTGCCTGCGCCAGCGGGAGGTCTACTGGGTGGCCCTGGCCGTGGGCCTGATCGGTTTCGCGCTCTCCCGCTGGCCGGCCACGCGTCGCTGGGTCGCCCTGGCGCTCGCCGCGGTCTTCCTGGTCGGCTGCGGGGTGGCGATCTATCACGCCGGCGCGGAGTGGAAGTTCTGGCCCGGGCCCGCCGCCTGCGCCTCGACCGGGGCCACCGTCAGCGCCGACGACCTGATGGCCGCGCTCGGCGGCGGGGTGAAGCCGCCGGCCTGCGACGAAGCGCTGTGGGTGTTCCTGGGGCTTTCCATGGCCGGCTGGAACGCGCTCATATCGCTGGCGCTGGTGGCTTTCAGCCTCGCCGCCGCCCGGAGGCCCGCCGCATGAGCGCCCGTCCCGTCCCGTTCCGTCCCGGCGTCGGCGGCTATCGCAGCCGGCTGGAGGAGATCCTGCGGGTCGATCATGCCGGCGAACTCGGCGCCGTCCACATCTACCGCGGCCAGCGCGCCGTCCTGGGCGCCGCCCCCGGCAAGGAACGTATCGCCGGCCAGCTCGCCGAGATGGAAGGCCACGAGGCCGAGCACCTCGCCCGCTTCGACAGGCTGCTCACCGAACACCGCGTGCGCCCGACGGCGCTGACGCCGTTCTGGCGCGTCGCCGGCTTCGCGCTCGGCGCCGGCACCGCCCTGCTGGGAGAAAAGGCGGCGCACGCCTGCACGGAGG
>JADZBR010000284.1 GCA_020852035.1 Caulobacteraceae bacterium | reverse complement strand
GCGTGCAGGAGATCCTGCAGCAGTACAAGGCGCTGAAGGACATCATCGCCATCCTCGGGATGGACGAGCTCTCCGAAGAGGACAAGCTGGTCGTGGCCCGCGCCCGCAAGATCCAGCGCTTCCTGTCGCAGCCCTTCAACGTCGCCGAGCAGTTCACCAACCTGCCGGGCGTGATCGTGCCGCTGGAAGACACCATCCGCTCCTTCAAGGCGATCTGCGACGGCGAGTACGACCACCTGCCGGAGCCGGCCTTCTACAACGTCGGCACCATCGAGGACGCGGTGGCCAAGGCCGAGAAGCTGGCGATGGAGGCCTAGTTGGCCGAGAAGCTGCACTTCTCGCTGGTCTCGCCCGAGCGCGAGCTCTTCTCCGGGCTGGTCGACCAGGTCGACGCGCCCGGTTCGGAGGGCGACTTCGGCGTGCTGGCCGGTCATGCGCCATTCATGACCACCCTGAAAGAAGGACCGGTGACCGTTCATAACGACGGCGCCAAGCGGGTCTACGAGGTGCGCGGCGGCTTCGCCGACGTGACCCCCGAGGGCCTGACGATCCTGGCGGAGCACGCGACCGAGGCGGCTTAGACCGCTCCAGTCGGCCTTGCGCCCGTGCGGTCGCTTGGGTTTATGTGCCGAGCTTGTTTTGCGGAGGAGTTTGCTATGCGTCGCGTTCTTGCCACCCTGTTCCTGACCGGAGCCCTCGCCGGCTCGGCGATGGCCCAGGAGCCCGCGGCGCCTGCGGCCGACCCCGCCGCCGATCCCAACGCCGCGGCGCAGTCCTACGCCCGCCCGGTCCCGACCTATCCGATCGCCGAGCCGCAGGTGGCGGTGCAGGACCCGACGTGGCGCCTCTTCCCGCCGCCGCCGAAGGAGCCGATCGTCATGCCGCCGCAGCCGACGGCGCCCGATCAGCTGCAGGTGCTCAACATCCTCGAGAAGGTCTGCGTCCCCGCCGTGGAGGGCCAGCCGCTGGAGAGCCTCGCCGAGGCCGCCGGCATGGCCAAGCGTCGCGACGTGTGGCAGGTGGCGCTTTCCCAGAAGCCCTATTCGATCTCGGTGCGGCCGCTGGGCTCCAACACCAATGTCTGCACCATGACCGTGGACTACGCCATCGACGGCGCGGCCCCGCTGCGTGACGCGGTCGCCTACTGGGCCCTGACCCGCCAGCCGCAGATGACGCCCTACCGCAAGCGCGACAAGTTCGACGCCGAAGTCACCCGCTACACCTCGTCCTGGGAAGACGTGCGCGCCGACGGCTCGTCCAAGGGCGTAGTCTTCGTCGAGCAGAAGAAGCTCGACGGCAAGCCGGTCAGCCGCAAGGCCGACCGCATCGAGATCCTCTACTCGGAACGCAAATAGCTTCGGCGCGGGAACGCGCCAGCGCCCGGGACGACCCGGGCGCCCTTCGGACCTGGCCGGGACGACCCGGACGCAAGCCGGAGCACTTCCTTGGCTTGGATCTATCTGTTCATCGCCGGCCTCTTCGAGATCGGCTGGGCCGTCGGGCTGAAATACACCGAGGGTTTCACCAAACCTGTCCCCACCGTCCTGACCGCGATTAGCCTGGTCGCCTCGATGGCGCTTCTGGGATGGTCGGTCCGTACATTGCCGCTGGGCACGGCCTACGCGATCTGGACCGGCGTCGGCGCGGTCGGCACGGTGATCGCCGGCGTGGTGCTCTTCAAGGAGCCGGCCACGGCGGCGCGGCTGGCCTGCGTGGTGCTGATCGTCGCCGGGATCCTCGGCCTGAAGTTGGTGACGCCCAACCCGTAGGGGGCGGCCGCACGTTCGCGGGGGCCGATCGCGTATCGCTCAGACGCCGGCCGGCTGGCCGACCCTGGCCAACCACCCCAGGCAGAGGTCGGCCACCTCCTCGTGACCCGTTTCGCCCGGCAGCCAGTGGCTCATCTGCGGCATCAGCCGATATTCCGCGCCGAGCCGCGTCGCTGTCTGCGTCACTGTCGCGGGGGCGTGCACCACGTCGCGCCCGCCGGCGATGCTGAGCACCGGCGCGGCGATCTTCGCGCGGTCCACCGCGGTGGTCATCAGTGGGTCGAGCCACCAGTTCAGCGTCTCCCAGAGCGCCCGGCCGCTCTCCGGTCCCAGCCGCGCCGCGGTCGCCTGGCGCGCGTCAGGGGCCATGCGATCCAGTGAGAAGCGCCGCATCAGCGTCCGGTCCGGGTCCACCGCCTGCAGCCAGAACGGCCCCAGCGCATAGAGCCCGAAGGCGCTGATCGCCTCCTCCATGCTGAAGCCGCTGACGCCCCACGGCGGCGAGGGCGCCAGCTGGATCAGCGCCGCCGTCCGCGCCCGACCGGCCGCCATCGCCGCCACCAGGCCGCCCATCGAGTGCCCGACCACAACCGGCGGCTCGGCCTGCTCTTCGATCAGCTCGGCGATGTCCCGCGCATAGTCGGCCATCGAAGCCCCGACCACGCTCCGGCGATCCGCGCCATGTCCGCGAAGGTCCGGCGCCAGCACCGCATGGCCGGCGCGCTCGAACGGGCCGCGAAAGGCGTCGAACGCCCAGCCGCCGCAGAAGGCGCCATGCACCATGATGACCGGTGCGACCATGCCTGTGCCCCCGAAACCGCCCCGCTCCGGCTTAGCGCAATTCGCGCCGGCGCGCTTGCGGCCTCAGGTCGCGAGCCCGGCGAAAGGCGCGAAAGCGGCCACGACCTGCTCGTAGGTGCCGCGCTTGAACGGCACGACCAGGTCCAGCGTCTCGTCGAGCCGGGCCCAGCGCCAGTCGTCGAACTCCGGGTGGCCGTGCGCCGCCAGGTCGATCTCGCTCTCCGGTCCGTCGACCCGGAAGGCGAACCACACCTGTCGCTGGCCCTTCCAGGTGCGGCCCTTCTTGCGCAGATGATCGGCCGGAAAGTCATAGGTCATCCAGCCGTCCGTGCGGCCCAGCAGCGCGACGGTGCGGATGCCGGTCTCCTCGGCCAGTTCACGGCGGGCGGCGATCTCCAGCTCCTCGCCGGCGTCGACGCCTCCTTGCGGGAACTGCCAACTGTGCGCCCCGGCCGCGCCGATCCGGTGGCCCAGCCACACCCGTCCGTCCGGGTGGAACGGCACGACGCCGACGTTGGGCCGGTAGTGCTTCAGGTCGGCCATGCGCTAGCGGACCGTCGCCACCGCCGAGGCGGGGGCCAGTTGGTAGCCGCGGCTCTCGACCGTGCGCGCCCAGGCTTGCGCCTGCGCCAGGGTGACCGGATAGGCGAAGCCGGAGCCCAGCGCCTGCCCGCGTTGAGCGGCGATCGCTTCCAGCGCCGAGAGCCGCTGGCTGATCGACTCGGCGCTCAGTTGTTCGTCGATCACCGCCGCCGCCGAGGCGCGCGGGATGCCGCCGCCGCGGGTCGCCGCCGCGCCGTCGTCGATGAAGGCCAGGCCGCGCTGTTTCAGCGCCCCGGTGAAGATCGCCACCGCCTGGTCCGAGGCCAGGAACCGCGAGCCGAGATAGTTGGTCAGGCCGAAATAGCCGGTCGCCCGCGACATCAGCCATTCCATCCGCTTCACCGTCTCCTGCGGCGCGGCCTGGGCCATCAGGGTGTAGGGGCCGGGATCGTTCTCCGGATAATCGACCGGCTCCATCGGCGTTTCGAGCAGCACCTCGTGGCCGTGCTCGCGGGCCAGGTCGATCCAGCCCTGCAGGCCCTCGGCATAGGGCACGAAGGAGAGCGTCACCTGCGGCGGCAGGCCCTCGATGGCGTCGCGCGTGGCCTTGGCGTTGAGGCCCAGCCCGCCGATCACCAGCGCCACCTTCGGCCGCCCGTCGGCGACGAAGGGGCGGGCGTAGGCCTGGGCCGGCGTCCTGCCGTCGGCGGCGATCACCGGCAAGGGGCCGGCTGGGCCGGGCGCCATCAGGGCGGCGATCGGCGCGTGCGGCAGGGCCACGCCGGCGGGATCGACAGCCGCTTCGGCGCCGCCCGGCAGGGTGATCACCGCCTGGACGGGGCCGAGGGCCGCCAGCGGGGTTTCGGACAACTGCAGCACGCCCTCGTGCGTCGGCGCCTGGCCGCTTTCCGCCACCAGCGCCTCACGCCAGCCGGGCGGAGGTTTCAGCGCCACCTGCGCCAGCGAGAGCCGCACCTTGGGCGCGGCGGCCTTCGGGTCGCCGGCCACGCCGATCAGGGTGGCGATCGAAAGCAGCAGCAGGAGCGCCGCCGCGCCGGCCGCGACATAGGGATTGGAAAGCTGCGCGAGCGCCGCCTGCGCCGGCGAGGGCGCGGGGCTGACCGTCACGGTCCGGGCAGCGATCGGCTTTTTGGAGAACATGCTCAGACGCGGCGGAGGGTCGCCCAGGAAGGTGGCGGGATATGGTTAATGAAGCGCTTAGGCGCCGCTGCGGCGCGGGCGGAATCCGACATTCTCGCACACCCTGTCGCGAGCTGGCGCCGGGACGACCGGAACGTGAACGGGCGTCGGCTATTCCGCCGCGGGCGGCTTCACCGCGTTCGCTACCGGCGACTTGGGGGCGACGATGGCGGCGAGCTTGGCCTGCGGCTTGGGCAGCTTCGGCGTAGCAGCGACCGAACCGTACTTCAGCACATCCTCCGCCCGCACCAGCTGGAAGTCACCGGCCTTCTCGTCGAATGTCGCCG
>JADZBR010000283.1 GCA_020852035.1 Caulobacteraceae bacterium | reverse complement strand
CTCGCCCCCTCCACCAACCGCTCTTCGCTGCGCTCGGCGGTCGGTCCCCCTCCCGCCGCTGCGCGGGGGAGGTGAATATCCGCTGACCACCCTCAGTGGACATCCAGAAGATGGCTTCGCTATCCCGCCCAGCGATGGGTTTAGCGCACACCGATCTACCGCCTCGGCACATGCCCTAGCCTGAGCACGTTGGCCGCGCCCGGCGAGCCCATCGGCAGGCCCGCCAGCACCAGCACCCGCTCGCCCGGCGAGGCGAGCCCGAGGTCGGCGGCGGTCTTCAGCGCCAGCGGGGTCATCTCCTCCGGGTCGGTGATGTCCGCCACCAACCGCGGCTCCATGCCCCAGGCCAGCGCCAGCCGTCGGGCGGTCGCCAGCCGCGGCGTCAGCGCCAGGATCGGCTGCAGGGGCCGCTCGCGCGCCATCCGGAGCGCCGTGGTCCCGGTGGAGGTGAAGGCGGCCAGGCAGGTGGTCGAAGCTGTCTCGGCCGCCCGGCTGGCGGCGGCCACCAGGGCGTCGGCGTCGCTGTCGTCCAGGCTGTGCTCGGCGTCCATCAGCTCTGGCCAGCGGGGATCGTGCTCCACGCGGGTGATGATGCGGCTCATCATCGCCACGGCTTCGAGCGGATAGTCACCGACCGCCGTCTCGCCCGACAGCATCAGGGCGTCCGCCCCCTCGTAGACCGCCCCGGCCACATCCGAGGCCTCGGCTCGCGTCGGCGTCGGCGCGCTGGTCATGGAGTCCAGCATCTGGGTGGCGACGATCACCGGGATGCCGCGCGAGCGGGCGGCGCGCACCAGCCGCTTCTGCACCACCGGCACCTCCTCGGGCGCCAGCTCCACCCCGAGGTCGCCGCGCGCCACCATCACCGCCTCGCAGAGGTCGAGAATCTCGTCGAGCACGTCGAGCGCCGCCGGCTTCTCGATCTTGGCCAGCACGCCAGCACGCCCGCGAACCAGCTGGCGCAGCTCGGCCATGTCGGCCGCCCTTTGCACGAAGGAGAGCGCCACCCAGTCGACGCCTTCGCCGAGAGCGAACTTCAGGTCCTCGCGGTCCTTGGGCGTCAGCGCCGGGACCGGGATCGAAAGTCCCGGCAGGTTGAGGCCCTTGTGGTCCGACAGCGCTTCGCCTTCGACCACCTCGGTATCGGCGAAGTCCGGCCCGCAGCGGACCACCCGCAGGCGCACCCGCCCGTCGTCGAGCAGCACCAGGGCGCCCTTGCGCAGCGCCTCGAACACCTCGGCGAGCGGCACGCAGACCCGCTGCGAATCCCCTGGCGTCGGGTCGCGGTCGAGGCGGAACGCCTGGCCCGGCCCGATCAGGGCGCGGCCGCCGCGAAACTCGCCGAGCCGGATCTTCGGGCCCTGCAGGTCGGCCAGCACCGCCAGCGGACGCCCCGCCTTCGCCTCCGCCTCGCGCACCGCCGCGATGGTCGCCGCGTGGTCGGCGTGCGCGCCGTGGCTGAAGTTCACCCGGAAGACATCCGCCCCCGCTTCGGCCAGCGCCTGCACGCGGTCGCGGCTGGCGGGGCCTAGAGTAGCGACGATGCGGGCTCGGCGGGCGCGGATCATCGCAGACGTCCTTGGCGCTTCAGGATCGTTCTCTGGTAAGGCGCGTTCTAGCCGCCGTCGAGGGCCGGGGCGGCGCGGATTAGCGAAACGAGCGAGGCGGCTAGGCGATGCAGACGCTGGACCTGTTCCCCATCGGCAATTGCGCGGCCAGCGGCCTGATCGACCCTTGCGGCCGGCTGGTCTGGGCCTGCGCCCCGCGGGTGGACGGCGATCCAGTGTTCTCGGCCCTGCTCGGCGGCGCGGCGGCCGGGGGGGAGGATGGCCAGGGCGTCTGGGCCATCGAGCTGGAGGACTTCGCCCAGGCCCGCCAGACCTACCTGCGCAACACGCCCATCGTCCGGACCGAACTGACTGACCGCAACGGCGCGGTGCTGGAGATTCTCGACTTCTGCCCGCGCTATCGCCTGTTCGGCCGCACCTACCGGCCGCTGGCCTTCGTGCGGCGCATCCGGCCGATCTCCGGCACGCCGGTGATCCGCATCAAGCTGCGCCCCACGCGGGATTGGGGCCGGGTCGCCGCCGAGACGACCTCGGGCTCGAACCACATCCGCTACCTGCTCGGCCCCACGACCCTCAGGCTGACCACCAACGCCCCGGTCTCCCACATCACCTCCGAGCGCCAGTTCCGGCTGGAGGACCCGCTGGATTTCTTCCTCGGCCCGGACGAGGCCCTCGAAAACGACGTCGGCGCCACGACCGAGCGCATGCAGCACGAGACCACGGACTACTGGCGCGGCTGGGTGCGCACACTCTCGGTGCCGCTCGACTACCAGGAAGCGGTGATCCGCGCGGCCATCGCCCTGAAGCTCTGCGCGGTCGAGGAAACCGGCGCCATCGTCGCGGCCCTGACCACCTCGATCCCGGAGCACGCCGATTCCGGCCGCAACTGGGACTATCGCTACTGCTGGCTGCGGGACGCCTACTATGTCGTCCAGGCGCTCAACCGGCTCGGCGTCGCCGACCTTCTGGAGAACTACCTGCGCTATCTGCGCAACCTGATCTCCCGCGCCAAGGGCGGTCACATCCAGCCGGTCTACGGGGTGGGGCTGGAGCCGGCGCTCACCGAACGCTTCGCCGAGCACCTGCCGGGCTATCGCGACATGGGGCCGGTGCGTATCGGCAACCAGGCGCACGAGCACCTGCAGCACGACGTCTACGGCCAGATCATCCTCTCGACGGTGCAGGCCTTCTTCGACCAGCGCCTGCTGCGGCCCGCCACGGTCGAGGACTTCCGCGAGCTGGAGCCGGTCGGCCAGCGCGCCTTCGAGCTGCATGACCAGCCGGACGCCAGCCTCTGGGAGTTCCGCGGGCGGGCGGCGGTGCACACCTATTCGGCGGTGATGTGCTGGGCCGCCTGCGACCGCCTCGGCAACGCCGCCGCCCAGCTGGGCCTGCGCGACCGGGCCGACTTCTGGAACGAACGGGCGGCCAAGGTGCGGGCGACCATCGAGGCGCGGGCCTTCCACAAGGACCTCGGCCGCTTCGCCGCCACCTTCGACGGGGAGGAGCTGGACGCCAGCCTGCTGCAGCTCGTCGACGTGCGCTTCGTCTCCGCCGACGACCCGCGGATGCGCGCCACCCTGGAGGCCATCGAGCAGGGCCTGCGGCGTGGCTCGCACCTCCTGCGCTATGCCCTGCCGGACGACTTCGGCGAGCCGAAGACGGCGTTCAACATCTGCACCTTCTGGTTCATCGACGCCCTGCATCTGGCCGGACGCACGGACGAGGCGCGCGCGCTCTTCGAGGAGATGCTGTCGCACCGATCGCCGGCCGGTCTGCTCTCCGAGGACCTGTCGTTCGAGACCGGCGAGCTCTGGGGCAACTACCCGCAGACCTATTCCCTGGTCGGCCTGATCAACTGCGCCACGCTGCTCAGCCGCCCCTGGACGGCGGTGAGATGACAGATATCCCCTCCCCCTTACGGGGAGGGGGCAGGGGGTGGGGGTGTAGGCCTGTGACTCTCGGATAGAGGCTCGGGGCGGGGCTTCGCCGGACAATCCTGCGCTAACACCCCCACCCCAACCCCTCCCCGCAAGGGGGAGGAGCTTTAATCATGCCACGCCCTGCCGGACCGCTCGATGAGCGCGAACGCGCCCGCGGGACCCCAGCTGCCGGCGGCGTAGGGCTTGGCGGCGGTGGCGCTATCGGCCCAGGCGTCGGCGATGCCGTCGATCCAGGCCCAGGCCTGTTCGACCTCGTCCCGGCGCACGAACAGCGTCGAGTTGTCGTGGATCACGTCGAGCAGCAGCCGCTCGTAGGCGATCCGCCGCCGCGCGTTCGGCCCGGCGTAGGCCTTCAGGAGGCTCAGCGAAAGCGGCAGCGACTGCAGGCGCATGCCGCCCTGGCTGAGGCCCGGCGCCTTGTTCATCAGGAGGAGCTCGATGTCCTCGTCCGGCTGCAGGTCGATGATCAGCTGGTTGGCCACCAGGTCGGCCTTGGCCGCCTGGTCGAAGATCGAGTGCGGCACGCCCTTGAACTGGATGGCGATCTGGGTGCGCCGCTCGGGCAGGCCCTTGCCGGTGCGCAGGAAGAACGGCACGCCGGCCCAGCGCCAGTTGTCGATGTCCGCGCGCAAGGCGACGAAGGTCTCCGTCCCGCTCGGCTGACCCCGCTCGGACTCATAGGACGCCGCCGGCTTTCCACCCACAACGCCCGCCGTGTACTGCCCACGAATGCTGTTGATCGCCGCCTCGGCGCGGGTGAAGGGCCGCAGCGAGCGCAGCACCTTGACCTTCTCGTTGCGCACCGAGTCCGGCGCCATGTCGCTGGGCGGCTCCATCGCCACCAGGCAGAGCAGCTGCAGCATGTGGTTCTGCACCATGTCGCGCAGGGCGCCATACTCGTCGTAGTAGGGCCAGCGATCCCCGACGCCCTCCGTCTCGGCCACGGTGATCTGCACGTGGTCGATGGTCAGGTTGTTCCACAGGGGTTCGAAAAGGGTGTTGGCGAACCGGAGCGCCAGGAGGTTCTGCACCGTCTCCTTGCCCAGGTAGTGGTCGATGCGGAACACCTGCCGCTCATCGAAAGCTTCGGCGACCGCGGTGTTGATCACCCGCGAGCTCTCCAGGTCGCGGCCGATCGGCTTTTCCAGCACGATGCGGCTCTCCGGCGTCGCCAACCCGGCCTCGGCCAGGGCGGAGCAGACCCGCACATAGAGGCTCGGCGAAAGGGCCAGATAGAAGATCGGCGCCCGCGCCTCGCCGAGCTGCGCCTTCAGGCAGGCCGCGCCCTCGGCGGTGGTGGCGTCGGCCGAGCAGTAGCCGAGGCGGGCGGCGAACCGCGCCCAGACCGCCTCGTCGATCCCCTGAGGCTGGGCGCGCTCGGCGATCGCCTCGCGGGCCTGCCGCACGAAGGCGGCGGTGTCGGCCGCCTGCCGGGCCGTGCCGATGATCGCCAGCCGTTCGGGCAGGAAGCCGTCGGCGTCGAGGAAATAGAGCGAGGGCAGCAGCATCCGCCGGGCGAGGTCGCCGGTGGCGCCGAACAGCACGACGGCTTCGGATTGGAGCTTCTCGGTCATGCCGGTTCCTCTCGCGGTCGGGGCCGCTGATTACCCCGGCCGGCGTTCAACACGAAGTGATGTGGTGGACCCAAAACGGCGAACATGCGTTTGAGGGTCCGTGGCGGGCGGACCTTCCATATGAGCGCAGCAGACCTTGTCAGCGTGGTGGAACCCCCTGCGCCCCTGGCGCTCGGGCGCATTGCGCTGTTCCTCGACCTGGACGGCACCCTGGCTCCGATCGCGCCGCGACCGGACGCGGTGGGCTACGAGCCGCGCCGCTCGCGCCTGCTCGAGCGGCTGATCGGCGCGCTGGACGGTCGGCTGGCGATCGTCAGCGGCCGCAGCCTGGCCGACATCGACCGCATCCTGGCCGACGTCCATCCGGTGGTCAGCGCCGTGCATGGGCTGGTGATCCGCACGGCCGAAGGCGTGGCCACCAGCACGGTCGACCCGCGCCAGCTCGACCGCGCGCGCCAGGTGCTGGGCGCCTTCGCCGCCCGCGATCCCGGCCTGCTGGTGGAGGACAAGGAGATCAGCCTCGCGCTGCACTATCGCCTGGCGCCGGCCTGCGAGCCCGAGGCCGTGCGCCTGGTCGAGGGGCTGGCGGCCGAGCTCGGCTGGGAGTTCCAGCCCGGACGGGCGGTGGCGGAGCTGCGCCCGCCCGGCCCGGACAAGGGCGACAGCGTGCGCCGGCTGATGGCGACGGCGCCGTTCGCCGGCGCGGTTCCGGTGTTCGTCGGCGACGACATCACCGACGAGGACGGCTTCCGGGCCGCCGCCGAACTGGGCGGCTTCGGCGTCGTGGTCGGCGCAAGGCGGGACACCTTGGCCAGCTATCGCCTCAAGGACGTGGCGGCGGTGCTCGACTGGCTGGAAAGGCCGCTGTCATGAGCCGGCTGATCGTGGTCTCCAACCGGGTCAACCCGCCCAGCGGCCGCGGGGACGAGACCGTCGGCGGCCTGGCGATGGCGCTGTCGGCGGCGCTGCGGGAATATTCCGGCCTCTGGTTCGGCTGGAGCGGCAAGATCGCCCCGGAGTTCACCGGCGCGCTGAACACCCAGACGGTCAAGGGCGTGACGGTGGCCACCGTCGACCTCGATGAGGCCGACTACCAGGAATATTACAACGGCTACGCCAACAAGACGCTGTGGCCGCTGTTCCACTACCGCGTGGACCTGGCCGCCTACGACCGCTCGTTCGGCGAGGGCTACGACCGGGTGAACCGCCGGTTCGCCGAGACCCTGCGCCCGCTGATCCAGCCGGACGACCTGATCTGGGTGCACGACTATCACCTGATCCCGCTGGCCCGCGAGCTGCGGCAGGCGGGCGTCCGCAACCGCATCGGCTTCTTCCTGCACATCCCCTGGCCGGCGCACCAGCTGGTGGTCACCCTGCCGCGGCACCGGGTGCTGGTGGAGGCGCTGTTCGACTATGACCTCGTCGGCTTCCAGACCGCCGAGCACCTGCAGGCGTTCGAGGGCTATGTGACCACCGAGGCTGGCGGCCAGATCCTGAGCCAGGGCCGGTTGAGCGCGTTCGGCAAGACAGTCCGGGCCGACGCCTTCCCCATCGGGCTCGACGCCGAACAGTTCGCCGCCCTGGCCCGCTCGCCGCGCGCCCACCGCAGCTACGACGTGATGGCCGCCCACAGCGTGTTCCGCAAGATGATCGTCGGCGTCGATCGGCTGGACTATTCCAAGGGCCTGGAAGAGCGGCTGATCGGCGTCGAACGGCTGCTGCAGGATCACCCGGAGTTCCGGCGCGAGATCCTGATGCTGCAGATCGCCCCGCCCTCGCGCGACGAGGTGGAGGCCTACCAGGCCGAGCGCGCCAAGCTCGACGCCCTGACCGGGCGGATCAACGGCGAGTTCGGCCACATGGACTGGACGCCGATCCACTATATCAACCGCAACTATCGCCGCGACGAGCTGGCCGGCATCTATCGCGCCGCGGCGGTCGGGCTGGTGACGCCGCTGCGCGACGGCATGAACCTGGTCGCCAAGGAGTTCGTCGCCGCCCAGGACCCGGAGGACCCGGGCGTCCTGGTGCTGTCGCGCTTCGCCGGCGCGGCGATGCAGCTGAAGGACGCCCTGATCATCAATCCGAACAGCCCGGAGGAGATCGCCGACGCCCTGCGGCGGGCGCTCTCGATGCCGCTGGCCGAGCGCCGCAAGCGCTGGGAGGCGCTGAACGCCAACGTCCAGCGCGAGGACGTCACCGCCTGGCGCGACCGCTTCGTGCAGTCCCTGGCGGCGACCGGGCCGGCGCAGCTGCGGCGGGTGGCGAACGGCAGCTGACCGATGGTCAGGGCCGCCCTGACCCGCTGCCGCCAGATGCTGGACCGCTCCAGGATCGCCGAGCCGGGCGGCGGGGGATGGCGGCGCCGGGGCGCGGAAGGTGCTAGGCTGGCGGCCTCTTCTGCGGGTTCACGGCGGAGCGGCGGCGATGACCAGGCATCGAATCTACACCACGAGCTTCGCCAGCGTTTATCCGCACTACCTCGCCAAGGCGCAGAAGAAGGGCCGCACGAAGGCCGAGGTCGACGAGGTGATCCGCTGGCTGACCGGCTTCAGCCAGGGCGAGCTGGAGCGCCATCTGGCCGACCGCACCGACTTCGAGACCCTGTTCGCCCAGGCCCGCTTCAACCCGGCGCGGGCGGCGATCAAGGGGGTGGTCTGCGGCGTGCGCGTCGAGACCATCGAAGAGCCGCTGATGCGCGAACTGCGCTACATGGACAAGCTCATCGACGAACTGGCCAAGGGCAAGGCGATGGAGAAGATCCTGCGGGCGCGGGAGGCGGCCTTCGCCGAGACGTGAGCCGGCGCCTTTCGCCGGGGTCGCCGGCAAGGTGGGGAGGGGTGCGGAGCGCCGGGCCTCGCCCGGAGCGATGGGAATAATAACCGTTTCGGCGAAGAACGAACGCTCCGCGCCGGTCGTTGGCTTTCAGCTTCCGGTTGGCGGCTCTGTTAGAGCCTAGCCGGAGCGCCGAAGGCGGGCGGGCCTCCTCG
>JADZBR010000282.1 GCA_020852035.1 Caulobacteraceae bacterium | reverse complement strand
TCACCGTCAGGCCGTCGAGCTCGTCGGAGACCTTGATCTGGCAGGAGAGGCGGCTGTTGTCCTCGACGCCCTCGGCGAAGTCGAGCATGGACTCCTCCATCGCCGAGCGCTCGCCGGTCTTGGCCAGCCAGTCCTCGCCCTGCACATAGACGTGGCAGGTGGCGCAGGCGCAGGCGCCGCCGCAGTCGGCGTCGATGCCGGGGATGTTGTTCTTCACCGCGCCTTCCATCACCGAAAGGCCGTTCTTCACGTCGACGACGTGCTCGGTCCCGTCGAACTCGATGTAGGTGATCTTCGCCATATGTTCCCCCGGCGGCCGATTTTACGCGCCGACTTCCTTCATTGATATCGAGGTGTCGGCGAGTTTGTCACGCGACACCGGCTTGCGGTTGAGAATGAACTGTTTGCCAGCCATGAATTCCGGCGGCGCGTTCACCGCCTCGACGGCCTGGATCTGGTCGCCCTTCAGGTGGAAGACCGCGAATTTGGCGGTGGCCGGATCGCCGCGCACGATGGTGGCGTCGGCCTCGAACGGCAGCCCGGCCATCTGCAGCTTCAGGTCATACTGGTCCGACCAGTTCCACGGCGCCTCGGGCGCCGGCGGCGGGCGGCCGCAGATGATGGCGGCGGCCTGCCGGGCCTGCTCCAGGGCGTTCTGCACGCTCTCCAGCCGGAACATGCGCTCGTAGATCGGCAGCGGCCGGTGGGTGACGTCGCCAATGGCGAAGATCGCCGGGTCGGCGGTGCGGGCCGTATCGTCGACCACGACGCCGCGGGCGGTCTCCAGGCCGGCGTCGGAGGCCAGCTCGTCGTTCGGGATGGCCCCGACGCCGACCACCGCCACGTCGCAGGCGATGGTGCGCCCGTCGCCCAGCTTCACGCCGGTGAGCTTGCCGCCCTCGCCGGCGAAGCCGCCGACGTTGGCTTCCAGTTCGAAGGCGACGCCCTTGGTCTTGTGGTAGCCGGTCACGAAGGTCGACAGCGCCGGGCAGGCGACGCGGGCCAGCACGCGGGCCTCGCGCTCGATCACCACCGCCTCGGCGCCCAGCGCGCGGGCGGAGGCGGCGACCTCCAGGCCGATATAGCCGCCGCCGACCACGGCGACGCGCTTGCCGGGGCCGACGCGGTGCTTCAGTTCCTCGGCGTCGGCGGCGGTGCGCAGCACCATGACGCCGTCGAGGTCGGCGCCCTCGACCGCCAGGCGGATGGCCCGTGCGCCGGTGGCGATGATCAGGTGTTCGTAGGGGATCGAAGAGCCGTCGCTGAGCTCGACGGTCCGGCCGCCGCGGACGATCTTGGTCGCCGTGACGCCCGCGCGGAAGTCGATGTCGTTCTCGGCGTAGAATTCCTCGGGCCTGAGGGCCAGGGCCTCGCCGTCGGCCTCGCCCTTCAACCATGCCTTGGAGAGCGGCGGGCGCTGATAGGGCGCCAGCGGCTCGTCGCCGACCATGACGATATGGCCCTCGTAGCCGAACTGGCGCAGCAGCGCGGCCGCCGACCCGCCGGCGTGCCCCGCTCCGAGGATGACCACGTTTCCACCCATCAGCTTCCCCGATGCGAAATTATGACGCCGGCGTCAACTTCGCCGTTCGTCAGATGGTGCGTTCCACCAGCATCTTCTTGATCTCGGCGATCGCCTTGGCCGGATTGAGGCCCTTCGGACACACCTGGGCGCAGTTCATGATGGTGTGGCAGCGGTAGAGCTTGAAGGGGTCCTCCAGGGCGTCCAGCCGCTCGCCGGCGGCCTCGTCGCGGCTGTCGATGATCCAGCGGTAGGCGTGCAGCAGGGTGGCCGGGCCGAGATACTTCTCGCCGTTCCACCAGTAGCTCGGACACGAGGTGGTGCAGCAGGCGCAGAGGATGCACTCGTAGAGGCCGTCGAGCTTCTCGCGGTCCTCGGGGGTCTGTTTCCACTCCTTCTGCGGCTCGGGCGTCTCGGTGTGCAGCCAGGGCTCGATGGAGGCGTACTGGGCGTAGAACAGGGTCAGGTCGGGGACGAGGTCCTTGACCACCGGCTGCGAGGGCAGGGGGCTGATCGCCACCACCTTGCCCGGCTCCTCCTCCCAGCCGCGGGTGCAGGCCAGCGTGTTGCGCCCGCCGATGTTCATGGCGCAGGAGCCGCAGACCCCTTCGCGGCAGGAGCGCCGGAACGAGAGGGTCGAATCCATCGTGTTCTTGATGTGGATCAGCACGTCCAGCACCATCGGGCCGCAGGCGTCGACGTCCACGTCGTAGGTGTCCCAACGCGGGTTGGCGCCGGTCTCGGGGTCGTAGCGATAGACCTTGAAGGTCTTCACCTTCCTGGCGCCGGCCGGGGCGGGGTGGTGCTTGCCGGCGGTGACGGTGGAGTTCTTGGGAAGCGTCAGCTGGACCATCAGACAGGGGCCTTCGGGGTCTCGTTGGCGGCGAACTGGCCGTACCAGTCCACCTTCCGGGTGAAATACATGACCGCGGCGATGGCCGCGAAGCTGGTGAGCGCGCCGATCAGGAGGGCGAAGTCCTCCAGCCGCATCAGCACGTAGATCAGGGCGTAGAGCGCGGCGAAGGCGACCAGGGCGATCACGCCCTGTTTGCGGCTCTCGAAGGTCCAGCCCGCGTAGGCCGAGATCAGCGCCACGGTGGCGCCGGCGGCGATGGCGAACCCGGCGTCGAAGCCGGTGTGCTCGGCGATCGAGAGCAGCAGGAGATAGAAGATGATCTGCGCCAGGCCGATCAGCACGTACTGCGCCGGATGCACGCGCCGCCCCTGCGTGGTCTCGAACAGGAAGTAGGCCAGGAACACCAGGCCGATGAACATCGGCGCATATTTCAGCGAGCGCGCCACCGACTGGTAGGGGTTGGCCGGCTCGACGAAAGAGACGCCCAGCGCCGCCTGCCCCAGCCGCTGCAAGGTGTCCGTCAGGCCCTCGGCGGGCACGCCGCGGGCGATGAAGGGCACGCTCCACTCGGCAGTGAAGCCGTCGGCCCCGACGTGGCGCTTCACCGGCAGGAACCCGCCGTCGAAGCTGGGATGCGGCCAGTCGCCCCGGGCGGCGAAGCTGGTGGTCTTGCCCCAGGCCAGCACGGCCAGCCGCTGGGCGCCGGAGAACTTCATGGTGGCGGTGGCGTCGAACCGGCCGGTCGGCGTCGCCAGGTCCGCGGCGGGGGCGCCGAAGAAGCGCATGTTGGGGTCGCCGGCGCCACGCCGCGAGGGGCCGCTCGCATCGCCTTGCAGGCTGACATCGGAGAGCGAGGAGGCCGGCGACAGCGGCAGGGTCCGGTCGGCGACCTTCAGCACCACGTCGGCCTGGGCCCCGCGCGCGTCCGAGGCGCCGATCAGGAACTCGGCCCGCGCCCAGTCCAGCGTCGCGCCGGGCGGCGCCTTGGCAGCGGATTCGGCCAGGTCGAAGCGCGAGGTGAAGATCAGGTCCGCCTGCCAGACCGGCACCTTGAAGAGGGAGCGGGTGCGGACCTCCGAGCGGGAGGCGGCGGTGGCGCTCGCCTCGGTCGGGAAGATCAGGAAGACGCCGCGCTGCGCGGCCTCGTTCGGGGCGTTGGGGGGCGCGACATAGGGCACCGAGAGGATCGGCCCGACGAAGGTCTGCGGCCCGCCGACCAGACCGCCGACCTCGCGCGCCACCTGGTCGGCGCGGTTGGTGCGCTCGGAGAGCAGGCCGAACACGAACAGCGCCGGGATGCTCATCAACAGCGCCAGCAGGCAGACCAGCAGCAGCTTCAGCCCCATCGAACGGGCCGGGATGCGGGCGGTCAGGGCGTCGGGTTGGGTCTGGGCCATCGGCGGAGCCTAGCGGAAGGCGTGCATGATGATGCGCCCGCGCTTCCACGACTGCTTGTGGAAGGGGGTCGGCGCGATCTCGAAGCGGGAAAAGCCCAGCTCCTGCAGCATGGCGGTCAGGCAGAGCTTGTTGGGCGCCCAGTAGTTGGTCGGATCCTCGTTCAGCTCGTAGCGCCTGTAGTAGCGCATCACCGGCCAGGGGATCAGGTCGAAGGCCGTCTCGGTCTCGACGATCAAGCATTCAGCCGTCACCGCCGCCATCCGCTCCAGACAGGCGAGCGGGTCCTTCACGTGGTAGAGGACGCCCAGGAACAGCACCACGTCGAACGTCCCGCCGAGGGCCTCCGGCGTGATGTCCGGCACATCGATCTCCAGCTCCTCGACCCGCGAGCCGAGCTTGAACCTGGCGTAGTCGAAGCCGCGCTTGTCGGCCCAGCCCGGGCCGTTCCAGCAGAAGTGGTCGGTGGCCAGCACCCGAGCGGCGCCGCGCCGCTCGGCCTCAAAGGACTGGAAGCCGTCCCAGGCGCCGACGTCGAGCACGCTCTTGCCGGCCATGCCGAAGCGATGGACCACCTCGGCCTCGGCCTGCAGCACGTTCAGCGGCTTGATGCCCTTGATCTCCTCGCCGTCGGGGAAGACGTGCGAGTGGAAGAACTCGGCGTCGTTCGGCCGCGGCGGCGCGATGACCTGGGACCCGTCGTCCATCAATACACGCGCGCTTTCGGCGGGATGTAGGCGATGTCGTTGGTCAGGGTGTAGCTGTGCACCGGCCGGTAATCGATGGCCACCTTGCCGGTGGCGTCGTCGAACCAGGCCAGGGTGTGCTTCATCCAGGTCTCGTCGTCGCGCTCGGCGAAGTCCTCGCGGGCGTGGGCGCCGCGGCTCTCGGTGCGGTTGGCCGCGCCGTTCACGGTGACGATGGCCTGGCCGACCAGATTGTCGAATTCCAGGGTCTCGACGAGGTCGGTGTTCCAGATCAGGCCGCGGTCGGTCACGCCGATGTCGGCGCGCTTGGCCTGCACCGCCGCCAGCCGCTCGACGCCGGACTGCAGGGCCGGGCCGTCGCGGAACACGGCGGCGTCCTCCTGCATGGCGCGCTGCATCTCCAGCCGCAGGGCCGCCGTCGGGGTGGAGCCGGAGGCGTTGCGCAGGCGGTCGAAGCGGGCGAGGTGGCCGTCGGTCCACTCGTCCTTGAGTTCGGGCTGCGCAGCGCCGGGGGTGAGTTTGTCAGCGCAGCGCAGGGCGGCCGAGCGACCGAACACGACGAGGTCGATCAGGGAATTGGAGCCCAGGCGGTTGGCGCCATGCACGCTCACGCAGGCCGCCTCGCCCACCGCCATCAGGCCGGTCGCCACCTTGTCCGGATCCTCGCCCTGCTTGGTGACCACCTCGGAGTAGAAGTTCGTCGGGATGCCGCCCATGTTGTAGTGAACGGTCGGCAGCACCGGGATCGGCTCTCTGGTGACATCGACGCCGGCGAGGATCCTGGCGCTCTCGGAGATGCCCGGCAGGCGCTCGGCCAGGATCTTGGGGTCCAGGTGGTCGAGGTGCAGGTGGATGTGGTCCTTGTTCGGCCCGACGCCCCGGCCCTCGCGGATCTCCATCGTCATGGCGCGGCTGACCATGTCGCGGGGCGCCAGGTCCTTCACGGAGGGCGCATAGCGCTCCATGAACCGCTCGCCCTCGGAATTGGTCAGATAGCCGCCCTCGCCCCGGGCGCCCTCCGTGATCAGGCAGCCGGCCGGGAAGATGCCGGTCGGGTGGAACTGGACGAACTCCATGTCCTGCAGCGGCAGGCCGGCGCGCAGCACCAT
>JADZBR010000281.1 GCA_020852035.1 Caulobacteraceae bacterium | reverse complement strand
GCCGGCGTACTGGACGCCCGTGGACCGGAACAGCGCGGCTTCGATCGCCGCGGTGTCGATCGTCATCGTCGCAACGCCCATGGTTCCCCCCGGCAGCTTCGATCGCCGAGGGCAGCTTAACCTATCGGGCCGGGATGCGGGACTCCCGAAATCGCATCCCCGCTATTTGCCTTCCGCCTTGACCACGAAACGCCAGGCGTTGGCGTCGGTCAGGTATTTCCGGGCCACGGCCTGCACCTCGGCGGCGGTGACCCGCTCGGTGGAGGGCACGACGGAGCGGATGGCGTCGAGGCGGCGGGGATCGTCCTGAGCGCCGGACAGTTGGGAGAGCCAGTATTCGTTGGTCTCGCGGGCCTTGATCAGCCGCTCCAGGCGCGGGGCCTTGGCGCGTTTCAGCTCGTCGGCGTCGACGGGATCGTCGCGCAGGGAGGCGGCCATCTTGAAGACGTCGGCGAAGAAGCCGTCGAGCTTGTCTGGCGGGGCGCGGACGCTGGCGGAGATGTAGCCCCAGTCGGTCCAGACCAGGCTCTGGCTGTTCCCCACCGAGGGCGAATAGGTGACGCCCTGGGCTTCACGCAGCTCTTCCAGCAGCCGCAGGCGCATGATCTCGCCCAGCACGCCGATGGCGCGGGCCTCCTGCGGATCGGCGAAGAAGTCGCCGGTCTTCCAGGCCACATAGGCCGTGGCCTGGTCGGCGCGGCCCTTGTGGGTGCGCTCCACGATCGGGCCGCCGCCGGCCGGGAAGCCCAGGTGACGGGCGTCGGCGGGGAGGGCGGGGGGCTCGGGGCGCGGCGGCAGGGCGCCGAAGGTGCGGGCGACGGCGTCCGTGGCCTTCTCGACAGTTATGTCGCCGACGACCACCACCTCGATCTGGCCGGCGGCCAGGGCCGGGTCGATCTCGGCCCGGAGGTCGGTGAGCCTGGCTTTGGCGATCTCCTCGCGGGAGGGGAAGGTCCAGCGTCGGTCGCCCTGGCGCAGCAGGCCGCCGAGGTCGCGGCCGACGACGCCGGAATCGGTGGCTTCGTACTGCTGGTGGATGGTGGCGCCGTAGGTCTGGATGCGGGCGAAGGCTTCCGGGCGCCAGCCGGGTTCGGCGATGTAGGCGGCCAGCACCTGCATCTGGGTGTCGAGGTCCTCGGGACGCGTCGCGCCGGCGAAGACGAAGGCTTCGTCGTCAACGCCGAAGTTGGCCCCGTAGACCTTGCCGGCCAGCACCTGCTCCAGGTCGTCGGCGGAGATCTGCTTCAGCCCGCCTTCGGTGAGGGCGCCGCCGGCCCAGCTGAGGCCCTGGCGGTTCGCCGGCAGGTCGAGGAGGCCGCGGCCGACGCGCACGTTCACCAGGATCTGGTCATCGCGGAACTTGGTGGGCTTCACCGTCAGGCGTACGCCGTTGGCGAAGCGCACGAAGGTGGTGTCGAGGTCGGTGACGTCCTTTTCCTCGACCACCTTGGAGGGCGTCCCGAAGCTGGTGTAGGGCCACTCCGTCGCACTGGGCGCGGCGGGGGCAGCGATTTCCGCGGTCTGGGCGGCCTGCCAGGCGGCGGTGACGGCGGCCTCGCCGCCGGCGATCGGCTGCTGGGCGGTGACGAAGATCAGCGGCCCGTTACCCTCGAAGGCGTCCTTCAGGGCGGCCGAGACGGTTTCGGCCTTGAGTCCTTTTACGGCCGCCTCGAAGAGTTCGAGGTCCTGCGCCGGAGACGTGATCACCTCGGCGTCCTCGACGGTGTCGATCATGGCGTTCGCGAGCGAGGGCGTGCGGCGGGTGGCGGCGCCGGCGGCGGCGGCCGTGAGCGCCGCGCGGAATTCGCTGATCTCCCGGTCGAGCTCGTCCTGGCGCACGCCGAACCTGGCGGCGCGGCGCTGTTCGATCAGGGCGGCGTTCAGGGCTTCCTGCCAGCGGCCGCGGTCGTTGGTGACGTAGAGGGTGGTGGCCTCCAGCGCCTTCTGCTGGTTGGCGCGGAAAGCACCGGCGGCGATGAACGGCGGGTCCTGGCTGCGGACGAGGCGGGCAAGGCGCCGGTTCAAGACTGCGAAGCCGAGGAGTTCGGTCAGGTCCGCCTTGCGCTTGGCCGTGGTGTCCGCCGCGAGGTCGACAGGCCGGCTCCATATCAGCTGGACGGCGTTCTGCATGCCGGGATCGACGAAGATGCGGCTTTCCTGCCTGCGCGGCTGCAGGTCGCCGATTTGCGGCTCGGGGCCGGCCGGGCCTTCGACCTTCCAGTCGGCGAATCGAGCCTTGATCTTGGCCTCCAGGGCCGCGACGTCGAAGTCGCCGACCGCCACCAGCACGGCCCGCTCCGGGCGGTAGTAGTCGGTGTAGAACTTGCGGATCTCGTCGGCCTTGGCGGTCTTCAGCACCTCGACCTGGCCGATCGGCATGCGCCTGGGCGGCAGCTGGCCCTTCATGACGAAGGCGAAGCGGTCCTTCAGGGAGCGATAGGGCGGGGTGTCGCGGGCGCGCTCTTCGGCCAGCACCACGCCGCGCTCGCGGTCGATGGCGCCGGGGTCGAGGGTGAGGTTCCCGGCCGCTTCGCGAAGCAGCATCAGGGAGGCGTCG
>JADZBR010000280.1 GCA_020852035.1 Caulobacteraceae bacterium | reverse complement strand
GAACACGCCCTCGCCGTGGCCACGCGGCTGCGGCGATTCCTGCAGCGAACCGGGCTATAGAATCGGCGAATGCTCGCGATTCTCGTCCTCCTGGCCTTCCTCGGCGTCGCCGCCCTCTCGGCGGCCCGGCTGGCCCTGCTGCTGATCTACTTCCAGCAGGAGGAATACGACGGCCCCCGTTTCCTGCGCTGGGTGGGCGCCAACCGGGCCACCGACATCACCTTTTCCGCCGCCGCGGCGCTGATGGCCGCGGGCATGGCGCTGGGCGTGCGCGCGGAGTTCGGCTTCGGCTTCATCCTCCTGGCCTCGGCGGTGCTCGCCGTCCGCGACTGGCGCCGCCAGAAGACCGCCAAGAAGAAGCTGAACTGGACCCCCCGCGCCAGGCGCATCTTCACCGTCGCGCTGATCCTGGCGGTGGTCGTCGCCCTGCTCGGCCCGGCGATCTTCGCCGCCTTCCCCGAGCGCTGGCGCGGCCCCGTCGCCCTCGGCGCCTGGATCGTGGCCATCCAGCTCGCGCCGGTCTTCCTGACCCTCGCCGTCTCGCTCTGGCAGCCCTACGAGGACCGCAACAACGCCAAATTCGTCGCCGACGCCCGGCGCATCTTCGCCGAGGTGAAGCCCAGGGTGATCGGCATCACCGGCTCCTACGGCAAGACCACCACCAAGCACTTCCTGGCGCACATCCTGTCGTCCGTCGCCCCGACCCTGGCCACCCCCGGCAGCGTCAACACCGTGCTCGGCAACACCCGCATCATCCGCGAGCGCCTGACGCCGGGCACCCAGTACTTCATCGTCGAGATGGGCGCCTACGGCCCCGGCTCCATCGCCCGGCTCTGCGACCTCACCCCGCCGCACATGGGCCTGCTCACCGCCGTCGGCTGGGCCCACTACGAGCGCTTCAAGGCCATCGACCAGGTCTTCAGGACCAAGATGGAGTTGGCCGACTCCGTGAAGGTGCAGGGCGGCCAGACCCTGCTATCGATCGACTCGATCCCCGCCGACCTGGTGGCCACGGCCGACCGCTCGAACCTGATCTTCGTCAGCGCCGGCGACACGACCCTGCCGGTCGATCGCCGCCTGCTGGGCTCGGCGATCACCCGCGAGGGCCTCGAAGTCACCCTGCAGGTCGGTGACAAGCCGGAGAGCTTCAAGGCCGGGGTCTATGGCGGCTTCCAGGCGCAGAACATGGCCCTGGCGATCTTCGCGGCGCTGGAGCTCGGCATCCCCGTCGAGGCCATTCGCGCAGCGCTGCGCACCATGCCGCAGGTCCAGCACCGCCTGAACGTCACCCTGCACGGCGCCGGCGGCGGCCTTTTGGACGACGCCTACAACTCCAACCCCGAGGGCTTCCGCGAGGCCATCCGCACCATCGACATCGTCGCCGACGGCGGCAAGCTCGGCCGGCGCATCGTCATCACCCCAGGCATGGTCGAACTCGGCGATATCCACGATCAAAAGCACCGCGAGATCGGCGAGCAGATGCAGGGCAAGGTCGACGTCGCCCTGCTCGTCCGCTCCGACCGCCTGCAGTCGCTGATCGAAGGCGCCAAGGCTGGCCCCAGCCCGGCCCCTGAGATCGTCGAGGTCGCCTCCGAGACCGAGGCCCGCGCCTGGCTGGCCAGCCACGGCCAATCAAATGACTATGTGCTGTTCGAAAACAGCGTGCCTGATCTCTACGAGACCAAGCTGTTCCTTTAGCTAGCGAAGGCCCGAGCGGGCCGGGAGGATGCCTTTGGCCAAGCTCACCGTGGCGGTCTTCTTCGGCGGCCGCAGCTCCGAGCACGACGTCTCGATCGTCACCGGCCAGCAGGTGCTGCAGTCGCTGGACCCGGACCGCTTCACCGCCCTGCCGGTCTATGTGGCCCTCGACGGCTCCTGGCGCTCCGGCCCGGAGCTGACCCAGCGCTCCACCTTCGTGCCGACCAAGGAGAAGCTCGCGGCCCTCCCCAAGGCCACGGTCGCGCTCGGCGATGCGGTCGGCGCCAAGCTGAAACTGCAGTTCGGCGAGAAGAAGCTCTTCGGCGGCAACGCTCGCACGGTCGACGTCGACTTCGTGATCCCCGCCGTCCACGGCCGCGGCGGCGAGGACGGCGCCTTCCAGGGCCTGATGGAATCGCTGGAGGTTCCCTACCTCGGCGCCGGCGTGCTGGGCGCGGCGGCGGCGATGGACAAGGTCTTCACCAAACAGGCGCTCGCCGGCCTGGGCGTCCAGCAGCTGCCCTGCGCCGTCCTCAACCGTCCGACCGCCGGGTTCTTCATGCCCAGCGAGGACATCGCCAAGGCCGCTCAGGCCCAGAACCTGCCGCTCGCCTTCCCGATCTGCGTCAAGCCCGCCGCCCTCGGCTCCTCCATCGGCGTGCATCGGGTGGACGACACCGAAGCCCTGGCCGCCGCCGTTTCCGACACCTTCCGCCTGACCGACAAGGTGATGCTGGAGCCGTTCCTCGCCGACAACACCGAATACAACATCGCCGTCGCCAAGCTGCCGGAGGGCTATGTCGCCTCCGACATCGAGCGGCCCAAGCACTCGGCCGCCCTGCTCGACTTCGCCGAGACGTACCGCTCCGGCTCCGGCGGGCCGAAGAAGTCCGGCTTCGGCGGCGGCGAGGGCATGGCCGACCTCGGCCGCGAGATCGACCCCGCCGAACTCTCCGACGCCGAGAAGGCCGACCTGCGCGCCACGGCGGTGAAAATCGTCGAGGGCCTGCGCATGGCCGGCGTCAACCGCGTGGACTTCATCCGCGCCGCCGGCGGGGGGCCGATCCTCTTCAACGAGATCAACACCATCCCCGGCTCCTTCGCCTACTACCTGTGGCGCGGGCGCGGGCTGAACATGACCGACCTGCTGTCCGGCCTGATCGACGAGGCCCTGAGCCGCTATCAGCGCCTGCCCGGCGAGTTCGACGTGCCGGCCAGCGCCCAGCTCTTCCCGCGGAAATAGCTCAGGCGCCGAACACCCGCTGGATGTCGCCCGGCGTCATCACCCGGTGGGCGCCCGGCTCGAGGTCGGGCGGCAGCTCCAGCCCGCCCACCGCCTCGCGGTGCAGGGTGGTCACGTGGTTGCCGACGGCCGCGAACATGCGCCGGACCTGGTGGTAGCGCCCCTCCGAGATCGTCAGCCGCACGGTGCGCGGATCGACGACCTCCAGCCGCGCCGGCAGCAGGGGCTTGTCCTCGCCGTCGAGCATCAGACTCCCGCTCGCGAACACCGCCGCCTCGCCGCCGGAGAGCGGCCGGTCGAGGTGCGCCAGATAGCGTTTCTCCACGTGCGCCCGAGGCGAGATGATCCGGTGCAGCAGCGGCCCGTCGTCGGTGATCAGGATCAGGCCCGAGGTCTCCTTGTCGAGCCGCCCCACGGTCGAGAGCGCCGGGTCGCGCAGCCGCCAGCGGCGCGGCAACAGGTCGTAGATCCGCTGGCCCGCCTCGGTGTGCGAGCAGACCACGCCGAGCGGTTTGTGCATCATCAGGGTCAGCGGCGCCGGGGGATCGACCGGCTGGCCGCCGACGGTCATCCGCGCCGGCAGATCGGAAGTGACGGCGATCCTGGCCCCGGCGTCCTTCAGCGCCACGCCGTCCAGCACCACGCGGCCGGCGGCGACCATCGCCTGCACCTCCCGCCGCGAGCCGTAGCCGAGATTGGCGAGCAGCCGGTCCAGCCTGGCCATCGGCGGCTTGCTCATCGCCGGGCCTCATAGACCTTGAAGCCGCCCGTCTCGGCGGCCAGCCGGACCTTGGCGAAGGCGCCCTTCAATTCCGCCTCATAGGGAAGGTGCCGGTTGGCGACCAGCCAGAGCACGCCCCCCTTGCCGAGCATCTCGGCCGCCCGCCGGATGAACGCCTGCCCGAGCGCCCGATCCTCGGCCCCGCCATCGTGGAATGGCGGGTTGCTGACCGCGAAGTCCAACCCGGCCAGATCGGACTGCGGCTCGCGCAGATCGCGCCACAGGACGCGGGCGCGCGGATCGGGCGCATTGCGCGCGGCCAGATCGACGACCCTGCGGTCGAGGTCGATCAGCGCGATCTCTGAGACCTCGCCCGCCGACAGCACCGCGCGCGAAATCAGACCGAGTCCGCAGCCGAGATCGACCCCGCGCCCGGCCATCGCCGGCAGGACGCCCAGCAGCACGGCCGTTCCGCCGTCCAGCCGATCCCAGCTGAAGACGCCAGGCTGGGTCCAGAGCCCGTTCGCTTCCTGGCGGGGCGCGCCCGCGGCGATGGCCTCGGCGAGGGCGTCCAGCGACTCCGGTCGGCGGCCCGTGCAGATTTTGTGATGCCGGCGGCTCTCGGTGGTCGGGGACGCGCCCAGGGCCTCAAGTTCGCCTGCCAGCCGCGCCCCGCCCTTCGCCTTGGGCGCCGCCGCCACCAGCTGCCCGCCTGGCCTCAGCACCCGCAGCGCGTGGGCCAGCACATAGCGCCGCTCCAGCGTGGCGGGCGGGGCGAGGACCGTGATGCGGTCGAGCGACCGGTCCGCGATCGCCTCGATCGCCGTCGAACCGAGCACCAGCGGCGAAAGCTGCAGCGCAGCGCCGCCCACCTGCGCCACATCCGGCGGCGGGCGACCATAGGCGGCCTCGGTGGTCATGGCTGCGGGTTAAGCCTCATGGTTAATCGCCCCGAACGGGCATGAAACGAATCATGTCCGAATCAGCGACTTCGTCCAATTCGGCGTTTGTTCCCTACAAGCTATTGTATCTTAACGCAGATTCACCACAATTGCGAAGCGTCAAGCCGCCGGCGCCGGGCATTCGCCCAGCCGCCTGGCCGCCAGCTTCCCGGCCAGCGGCAGGCCGTGGATGGTCTTCATGCTGACGTCCAGGTCGAACCGCTCGCGGGCATAGGTGCCGCTGGCCTCCACCGGGGCCTCGCGCTGCTTCTTGTCGATCCAGACGCCCTTCAGGGCGATCTTGCCGTTGCCGACGCGCTTGACCGGGTATTTGCAGGTGAAGCGGCGCGTGCAGATCTCCGGGAAGAAGCGGTCCATCTCCGAGGGCGTCACGCAGCGCTTCTCGGTGGAGGCCGGAATGCCGAGCACGCTGACCTTGTACTCCCAATAGCCGGGCGCGACGGGGGAATCAGCCCCCTGGGCGGCCAGCGGCGCGGACGCGCCGAGGACGGCGACGAGGCCAAGCGCGGGTAGCAGGCGGAGGCGGGCGGTCATCGGGACTCCTGACAGTGACGGACAGCCGCTATAGGTGGGGCAAGCTGAACCCAGGTTGAAGGCCGCCAGCCTTGACGCGATGGGGGCTCTTCGCCTATACGCCCGCCCTTCGCGCGGGCTTTGCGGCCCTCGCGCATCTGAATTCTCGAAGGTCTTAAGTCCATGTCGCGCCGTTGCGAACTCACGGGTGTCGGTCCGATGGTTGGCCACCATGTGAGCCACTCGAACATCAAGTCCAAGCGCCGCTTCCTGCCGGCCCTGTCGCCGGCCACGCTGCATTCCGACGCGCTCGGCCAGAAGTTCACCCTGCGCATCACCAATGCGGCGCTGCGCACCCTCGACTTCAAGGGCGGTCTCGACGCCTTCCTGCTGGGCGCCCGGGAAGAGAAGCTCTCCCCGAAGGCCGCCAAGATCCGCCGCCAGCTGAAGGCCAAGATGGCCGAGACGGCCGCGGCCTAAGGCCCGACCTTCCATCGAATGCGAAACGGCCCGCGATCACCTCGCGGGCCGTTTTCGTTTCAGGCGATCAGATGCCGCCCCGCCGTCCGCACGTCCGTGCAGCCGGTCAGCGCCATCGCCATGCGCAGCTCCTGGCGCATGATGTTCAGCATGTGGGTCACGCCCGCCTCGCCGCCGGCGGCCAGCGACCAGGCCCAGGCCCGGCCGATCAGCACGCCCTTCGCCCCATGCGCCAGCGCCTTCAGCACATCGAGTCCCGAGCGCACGCCGCCGTCCATCAGCACGGTGAGATCGTCGCCCACGGCGTCGGCGATGGCCGGCAGGGCGGCGATGCCGCTGGCGACGCCGTCGAGCTGGCGCCCGCCGTGGTTGGAGACCACGATCCCCTCGACGCCCCGGCGCACCGCCTCGCGCGCGTCCTCGACGTCCAGCACGCCCTTCAGCACCAGCGGCCCCGGCCACTGCTCGCGCACCCAGGCGATGTCGTCCCAGGTCACGGTCGGGTCGAAGTTGCGCACGATCCACGGCCAGAAGGCGTCGATGCCCTTCATGTCCGGGTTCGCGGCGGCGACGTTGGCGAAGCTGTGCGGGCCGCCGCGCACCATCACGTCCCACGACCAGCCCGGATGGGTGATCCCCTGCCAGATGCGCCGGCTCCTGGCCTCCAGCGTCTGGGCGGTCATGGCGTTGCGGGTGTCGCGATAGCGCGCGCCCGGCAGCGGCAGGTCGACGGTGAACAGCAGCACCGGGCAGGCCGCCTCGCGGGCCTTGGCCAGCACCTCCTTCATGAAGCCGCGATCGCGGATCATGTAGAGCTGGAACCAGGGCGGGGCGCCGGCGGCTCTGGCCACTTCCTCGATGGAGCACACCCCGACCGTGGAAAGGCTGAAGGCCACGCCGGCCTTCTGAGCCGCCGCGGCGGCCTGCGCCTCGCCCCGGCGGTGGTACATGCCCGCCATCCCCACGGGCGACAGCGCTACGGGCATGGAGAGCGACTGGCCGAACAGCTCGGTCCCCATCGAGAGCTTGCCGACATCCACCAGCACCCGCTGGCGCAGCTCGATGGACTCCAGGTCGGCGACGTTAGCGGCCATGGTCCGCTCGGCGTAGGCGCCGCCGTCGATGTAGTCGAACAGCACCCGCGGCAGGCGCCGGCGCGCCGCCTCGCGGTAGTCGGCGATGTTGGCCGGCCTCACTTGGCGCCAACGGGCTTCGGCGGCTTCCAGTCGAACGCCAGCAGAAGGGTCCGCTGGGAACTCTGGAAGTTGTCGTCCGAGAGCAGGTAGACCCGCAAGGCCCCGGCTGGGCCCGGGACGATGGCCGCGCCCTCGAAATTGTCGACGGTCAGGGGTCGCGACAGCGTCATCTCGGCCCGCTCGCCGTTCGGCGGCTTCACGCGCACGACGATGCGGTTGCCGCGCAGGGGATCCCAGGCGCGCAGCATGGTGAGGCGATGCTCGCCAGGTCCCCTCGACAGGGCGACCAGGCCGAAGTCGTCGCTCTTCTCCACCGTCCCGATCTGCCGGCACTCGGCCGAGAGGCGGCAGGCAAACACGGCGCCGGTCGCCTCGACACCCACCGCGTAGGCGTCGGGCGCGACTTCCGGATCGGCCGTGATCGCCTCCATGCCGTCGTTCTCGGCCATCGCCACGTCGGGCATCGGTGCGGGCGCAGGCGGCCCACCTTCGGCGGGATAGCGCCATATGCGGTGCTGGCGCTCGAAGGAGACCAGCCGGTCGCCGTTCGGCAGGATCGCCAGCCCCTCGGCGTCGCCCAGCGCCTTGCCCTGCAGCGGCTTGCCGTCCGGCCCGGTCAGGGCGGTGAGCCGGCCGTCCGCGACCCCCACCAGGCGGCCGGCCTTGTCCAGCACCAGCCGCGCCTCGAAGGCGTCGCCGTCGTCGCTGATCGACCACAGGCGATCGCCCTTCACCACCAGGTCGGAGAGGCCATGCAGGCGCGAGGTCTGGTCCGAGGTCAGCGCCACCCCGCCCGCGTAGACGAAATCGCCGATACGTGCCTGGTCCGGATCGTCCGGGTTCAGCGGCACGGGCGTGGCCCTGACCGCGACCCCATCGCCCACCGGCATGGGACCGGCCGGCAAGGGCGCCGGCGGCGGCGCGCAGGCGGCGAGCGCCGCGCTGAGGATCAGACCGGCCAGCACGCCCCCCGACGTCTTCACGCAAGCACCCTCTTCACTTCCCTTGAGGTCGTCTTCTTCGGCGCCTCCGCCCCCGGCGGCGGCTGCAGCAGGCCGGCCATCTTGCGGGTCATCCGCCGCGGCTCCTCGTCGAAGAGCTCGGCCAGCTGCTCGACGATGGTGCCGGCCAGCTGCTCCACATCGACGATGGTCACCGCCCGCCGGTAGTAGCGGGTCACGTCGTGGCCGATGCCGATGGCGATCAGCTGCACCGGGCTCTTGCCCTCGATCTCGGCGATCACTTCGCGCAGGTGGCGTTCGAGGTAGTGGCCGGAGTTCACGCTGAGGGTGGAATCGTCCACCGGCGCCCCGTCGGAGATGACCATCAGGATGCGCCGTTGCTCGGGCCGGGCCAGGAGCCGCTGGTGCGCCCAGATCAGCGCCTCGCCGTCGATGTTCTCCTTAAGCAGCCCCTCGCGCATCATCAGCCCGAGGTTCTTGCGCGCCCGCCGCCAGGGGGCGTCGGCGCCCTTGTAGATGATGTGGCGCAGG
>JADZBR010000279.1 GCA_020852035.1 Caulobacteraceae bacterium | reverse complement strand
CGGAACATCCGGCCGATCATCGCGCGAGGCGACTGGCCGGAGCCCTGGGCGGGGGAGATGAGGCCGATGTCAGCCATGGGCGCTACCGAAGGTTGTCTTTGGCGCGCGCGATGCGCTTAGCTGGCGGTCGTGAGATCGCGAGATGTCATACGCGCCCTGGAGGCCGCCGGCTGGCGCATCATGCGCCAGAAGGGGAGCCACGTTCAGCTGCGCAGGTCCGAGGGCGGCGCGACCGTCACCGTGCCGCATCCAAAGAGCGATCTGCCGCTGGGCACGTTGCGAAGCATCGAAACCCAGGCCGGGATGAAGTTGCGGCGATGAACTGATATGTATGACCCTCTGCGCAGCTACATCTTCGCCGGCATCGCGGAGCGTGGGGGAGAAGGCTTCGGCCTCTATTTCCCCGATCTGCCCGGCTGCGTGACGGCGGCCCATACGCTGGAAGAGCTGCCGGGGAACGCACGCGAAGCGTTGGAACTCCACCTCTCCGGCATGATCGAGGTCGGCGAGCCCATTCCGCCCGCCACCGATATTGGTGCGCTGCCGCACGATCTGGACGTGGATGAGGTCGGCGTGCTGCTGGTCGAGGCGCACCTGGCTGGCGAGCCGACCGCGCTGAGCGTCACCCTGCCGGCGAGCCTGGTGGCGCGCATCGACGCGGCGGCTCAGGCGCGGGGCGTCAGCCGTGATGCGATCCTGGCGGAGAGCGCCGAGGATCTGCTGAAGGCCGGCTGACGGGCGGGCGCTCATCCGGCGCCTCCGAACGTCTCGAACACGATCCTGCCGACCTCGGCGTGGACCGCCTCGCGCTCGGCCAGCGGCGCTTCGGTTTCGGTGAGGTAGCTGGCGACGAAGATCGGGCCGCCGGCGTCGCGCAGGATCACGGCGATGTCGTTGGTCGAACCGTTGGAGCCCGTGCCGGTCTTGTCGCCGACGCGCCAGCCGGCGGGGGCGTGCTTGCGCAGGCGGGCCGCGCCGGTGGGCGAGGCGACCATCCAGCCGACCAGCCTGGAGCGCGAGGCCGGGGTCAGGGGCTGGCCGGTGGTGAGCAGGCGCAGGGTGCGGGCCATCTGGGCGGGGCTGGTGGTGTCGCGGGGGTCGCCGGCGATGGCGGTGTTGAGGGCCAGTTCGTTGCGGTCGAGGCGGGTGACCTGGTCGCCCTGGCCGCGCAGCCAGGCGGTGAGGCCGGCCGGGCCGCCGACGGTGGCGAGGAGGAGGTTGGCGGCCGGGTTGTCGCTGACGGTGACGACGGCCTCGCAGAGTTCGCCGACAGTCAGGCGGCCCTTGGCGAGGGCGGCCTCAGTGACCGGGGCGTGGCTCAGCATGTCGGCCTTGGAGAAGGCGATCTCGCGGTCGAGGTGCTCCTCGCCGCGGTCGATCTTGGCCAGCACGCGGGCGGCGAGCAGGGCCTTGAAGGTCGAGCACATCGCGAAGCGTTCGTCGGCGCGATGCGCGAGGACGAGGTCGCCCGCGCCGGTCAGCACGGCGACGCCGAGGCGGCCTCTCACCTCGGCTTCCAGTTCGGCGAACGGGCTGGCGAGGGCCAGGGCCGGGGCGCCGGCGAGCGCCAGCGCCCCGCCGGTGGCGAGGACGGTTCGGCGGCTTGGAAACACCTGTCGCATCAGAAGCGGCTCTGCTCCAACCATCCTGTCTCGTTGCGGCGCGCGCCTGAACCGTCCCCCGGTACGGGGGAAGTGGCCTGAGACCCGAAGGGGCGAAGGTCGATGGGGGAAGCGTGGTGAAAGCCCGCAGACCTCCCCCATCGACCCTCGGCTGCGCCTTCGGGCCACTTCCCCCGTACCGGGGGAAGGTTTGGCGCCCTACGCCGCACTGGCCGCTCCCGGGGCGGGCACGGGGACGCCCGCGTCCATGTATTCCTTTAGCTTGTTGCGCAGGGTGCGGATCGAGATGCCCAGGATGTTGGCCGCGTGGGTGCGGTTGCCGAGGCAGTGGTCGAGGGTGTCGAGGATCAGCTGCTGCTCCATCTGGGCCACGGTCTGGCCGACGAAGGCGCGGCTCGCAGCGTCGGCGGCGAAGGCGGCGGCCTGGGCGGTGCGGGCGCCGGCGTCGGGACCGGCGGCCATCGGCTGGCCGTCGGGGAGCAGGATGGCGGCCTCGCTGATCTCGTCGCCGACAGAGAGCAGCACGGCGCGGTGCATGGCGTTCTCCAGCTCGCGCACGTTGCCGGGCCAGCGATGGGCGGCGATGCGGCGCTTGGCTTCCGCCGAGATCGGCCGGTCGGCGACGCCGTTGGCGGCGGCGTATTTCTTGGTGAAGTGCTCGGCGAGGGCCACCACGTCGCCGGGGCGTTCGCGCAGCGGCGGAAGGCGCAGGTTCACGACGTTGAGGCGATAGAGCAGGTCCTCGCGGAAGGTCCCCTCGCGCACCGCGGCGGCGAGGTCGCGGTTGGAGGTGGCGAGGATGCGGATATCCACCTTCACGGGCTTCTGGCCGCCGACGCGGTCGATCTCGCGCTCCTGGATGGCGCGCAGCAGCTTGGCCTGCAGGCGGGCGTCCATCTCGGAGATTTCGTCGAGCAGGAGCGTGCCGCCGTTGGCCTCCTCGAACTTGCCGATGCGGCGGGCGACGGCGCCGGTGAAGGCGCCCTTCTCGTGGCCGAAGAGCTCGCTTTCCAGCAGGTTGTCGGGGATCGCCGCGCAATTGACGCTGATGAACGGTCGCTGGGCTCTACGCGACTTCATGTGCACGTAGCGGGCGACGACCTCCTTGCCCGAGCCGCTCTCGCCGGTGATCAGGATGGAGGCGTCGGACGGCGCGATCTGGTCGGCCATCGAGACGATCGACTGCATCGCCGGATCGCGCACGATCATCGGCTTGTTGTCGTCCGAGACGGCGGCCAGCACGGCGGCGATCAACTCGGCCTCGGGGGGAAGCGGGATGAACTCCTTGGCCCCCGCGCGGATGGCGGCGGCGGCGCGGTCGGGGTCGGCGGCGACGCCGCAGGCGACCACCGGCACGCGAATGCGCTCGTCCTCGTTGGCGCGGATCAGCGCGGCGATGTCGAGCTCGTAGTCGACCATCATCAGGTCGGCGCCCTGGCCGGCGCGCAGGGCGTGGGTGGCCGCCTCGATGGTCTCGACGTGGCTGACCTTGGCGCCCGCGCTCATCGCCATCTTCACGGCGGCGGCCAGTTGCCCGCTGAGTTTCCCGACAACGAGAAGACGCATGGTTCTACTCCTCAGGCGGCGTTGTCGCCGTCCTTGATGATCTCGGTCATGGTCACGCCCAGGCGCTCGTCGACGATGACGACCTCGCCCCGGGCGACCAGGCGGTTGTTGACGTAGATGTCGATGGCCTCGCCGACCTTGCGGTCGAGCTCCAGCACGCTGCCGGCGCCGAGCTGCAGGAGCTGGGCGACGCTCATCTGCGAGCGGCCGAGGACGGCGGAGATGCTCACCGGCACGTCGAAGACGGGGGCGAGGTCGGCGGCGGCCTTCTCTTCGGCGGGAACCTCGCCGGCCGGCAGGTCGCCGGGGCCGAATTCGTCGAGCTTCAGGTCGGTGTCGGACATGGCGGTCAGCTTTCCGAGGCGGGGATCAGGGGTTCGGCGTGCAGGCCCTCGGCGGCGAGGGCGGCTTCCAGGGTGGCGGCGACGCGCCGGGCGGCGGCGTCGGGATCGAAGGCGGCCGAGCCGTCGCCGAAGTCGAGGGTGAAGGCGGCGGCGGGCATGCCCGGCTCGGCGCGCACGACGATCTGGCCGGCGTAGCCGATGGCCTGGGCGGTCTGGTCGAGCATCCCGGCCAGGTCGCGGGCGACCTCCTCCCCGGCGGTGACCACCAGCTTGGGCGTGGTCTCCACCTCGCGCGCCAGGCTCTCCAGGGCGGCCTTCACGGGCGCCTGGGGGAAAAGCTCCAGCGCCGCATCGGCGATGGTCCGGCCGCAGGCGAGCGCCAACTGCGCGGAGCCGGCGCGGTGTTCGTGGGCCACTTCGGCCAGCCGCGGCAGGGCGGCCTGGGCGGCCTCGGCGATCCGGCTGAGGGCCTGGGCCTGCACGGCTTCGGCCTGGGTGATGGCGGCGCGCTCGCCCTCGGCGAAGGCGGCGGCGCGGATGCGCTCGACCTCCTCGGCCGGAAACAGGCGCTTGGGCAGGGCGGAGGTCTGGGTGATCGTGCCGGCGCCGTCGAAGACGGTGTCGAAGGCGAACTTCTGGGGGACGGAGGTCATGGGCGCCCATCCTTCCCCCGGGACGGGGGAAGTGGCCCGAAGGCGCAGCCGAGGGTCGATGGGGGAGGCTGGCAAAATTGCCTCAAACTTCCCCCATCGACCTTCGCCCCTTCGGGTCTCAGCCCACTTCCCCCGTGCCGGGGGAAGGTTTCAGGCGACGACCTGTTCTCCAGCCTGCTCATCAGTACACCAGTTCGTCGTCGCCGCTGGAGCCGGCGAGCATGATCTCGCCCTTGGCGGCGAGGTCCTTGGCGACCTGGACCATGGCCATCTGCGCCTGCTCGACGTCGCGCAGGCGGACCGGGCCCATGCTCTCCATGTCCTCGCGCATGATCTTCGAGGCGCGCTCGGACATGTTGGAGAAGAACATTTCGCGCAGGCTGTCGGAGGCGCCCTTCAGCGCCAGGGCCAGCTTGTCCTTCTCCACCCCGCGCAGCAGCGTCTGCACCCCGCCGGGGTCGAGCTTGGAGAGATCCTCGAAGACGAACATCAGCGCACGGATGCGCTCGGCGCTCTCGCGGTTGCGCTCCTCCAGGGCGGTGATGAAGCGGCTCTCGGTCTGGCGGTCGAAGGCGTTGAAGATATCGGCCATCATCTCGTGGCTGTCGCGCTTGGAGGTGCGCGCCAGGTTCGACATGAATTCGGTCCGCAGGGTCTGCTCGATCTTGTCGAGGATCTCGCGCTGCACGGGCTCCATGCGCAGCATGCGGGTGACGCACTCCAGCGCGAAGTCCTCGGGCAGGGCGGCCAGCACCCGCGCGGAGTGCTCCGACTTGATCTTCGAGAGGATGACCGCGACCGTCTGCGGGTATTCGTTCTTCAGATAGTTGGCGAGCACGGCCTCGTTCACGTTGCCGAGCTTGTCCCACATGGTGCGGCCGGCGGGGCCGCGGATCTCCTCCATCAGCCCCTCGACCTTGTCGGGCGGCATGATCGCGGCGAGCAGCTTCTGGGTCTGTTCGAAGGAGCCCATGATCGCCCCGGCCCCGCTCATGCCGGAGACGAACTCGACCATCAGCTCCTCGACCACGCTGGCCGAGACGTTGCCGAGGCCCGCCATCGCCTGGGAGATTTCCTTGATCTCCTCCTCGTCGAGCGCCTTCCAGACGGTGGCGTGGTCCTCGCCCAGCGCCAGCAGGATGACGGCCGCCTTCTCCGGGCCGGAGAGGCGGGCTGAATCGACGATGGTCTTGGACTTGCCCTTCGTGCTCATGAGGTTTCATGCAGCCAGCTGCGGAGGATGGAGACGGACTCCTCCGGATGGCCGTCCACGAATTCGGCGACGCGCCTGACCGACGAGGCCTTCACCTGGCCCTCGATGCGGGCGATGTCGATGCGCTGCTCGACGTCGTTCTGCGGGCCGGCCAGCAGGGGCTGGCCGGTGGCGGGGTCGTAGGCCAGTTGGCCGGGAGGGCCGCCGACCGGGGTCGTCTGCAACTGGGTGACCGGGATGTCGCCGCCGGGCGCCCCGCCGCCCTTCAGCAGCGGGCGGACCACGAACAGCATCATCAGGATGGCGACGATGGCCAGCACCCCGATCTCGGCGGCGCGCATGATGTCGTTCTTGTCGAAGCCCATCAGCGGGTTGGCGGACTCCGTGCCGGCCTCGGCGCCGGCGTCCGTGCGGGGGAACTGCACGTTCTTGACGCTGACCAGGTCGTTGCGGTCGGCCGAGAAGCCCATCGCCGCTTTCACCAGCTCCTCGATGCGGGCCATCTCCTCGGCCGTGCGGGGGGTGTAGGCGCCCGGCTTGCCGCCCGCGCCCGCCGCGGTGTTCCCATCCACGGCGACGGCCACCGACAGGCGCTTGATCTCGCCCGGCGCGGTGGTCTCGGTGCGGACGGTCTTGGAGATCTCGTAGTTGGTGGTCGACTGGTTGGTGCGGTTCGACGAGGTGGTCAGCGGGATCTGGCCGGGCGTCGGGGCGCTGCCGGGGATGTTCTGGCCGGCCGAGACCTGTCCGGACTCGTCGGCCTGGCTCTCGTTGCCGGCTTCCTCGCTGGTCTGTTCGGAGCGGACGACCTGGCCGTCGGGATCGAAGCGTTCCTCGCTGGTCGTGACCTGCGCCAGCTCCAGCTCGGCCGAGACGTTCACCCGCGCCTTGCCGGGCCCGACGATGCCCTCGACCAGCTGGCGGATGCGCTGGGCCAGGCGCTGCTCGACCTCGCTCTTGCGGCTGTCGGCGACGGCGCCGGCCACCTCGCCGTCACTGGCGGCCGAGAGGGTCTTGGCGTGCTGGTCGACCACGGTCACGCGGTCGGGCTTCAGGTTCGGCACCGCCCCGGCGACCAGGTTCTGCACCGCGCGCACCTGCTCGGAATTGGGCTCGCGGCCGCCGACGCCGATGGTCACCGAGGCGGAAGGAGCCTCGGCCTCTTCCTCGAACAGCTGCCGGCGGGGCAGCACAAGATGGACCCGCGCGAAGGTGACGCCGTCGAGGCTGCGGATGGTGCGGGCGAGCTCGCCTTCCAGGGCGCGCTGGCGGTTGAGGTTCTGGACGAAATCGGTCTGGCCGAGCGCCGAGGCGTTGTCGAACAGCTCGTAGCCCACCGAACCGGAGGTCGGCAGGCCCTTGCCCGAGAGCATCAGGCGCGTGGACGCCACCTCGTCGCGCGGCACCATGATGGTGGTGCCATCGCCCTTGGCCTCGTACTTCACCCCGGCCTGGTCGAGGGCCTGGGTGATGGAGGCGGCCTCCTTCATGTCGAGGTTGGAATAGAGCAGGGCCTTCGGCTGCTGGCCGAGGTTCATGAACACCGCCGCCAGCGCGGCGATCACGCCGATCCCGATGCCGACGAACGCCGCGAGCCGGCCGATGCCGAATCGCTGGATGGCGCTGGTGATCGGGTTCAAGCCGCGTCCTTCCCTTACACACGCGGAAGAGCCGGACCTCTGGTCGCCCGCCGCTAGGCAGGAATTACCCAGTGCTTGGTAAACGCGGATTTAAGCGCCGCCTTTCTCCCTCCCGTCGGCGGTGGGGAGGGTGGATCGACGCGGAGCGGCGAGACGGGCGGGGGCTGGGGCCTATCGGCTGTTCGGGGGCGAGTCCGCAAGACCCCCACCCGAGCCGCTTCGCGGCCTACCCTCCCCACGGAGGGGGAGGGAGAGAAAGCAGAACGGCCGCGCCTCGGCGTGAGGCGCGGCCGTTCGAGCTCCTAAGACTGTTCGCTGGAGGTCAGCGATACTGCTGCAGCCGCGTGGTCCTGAGGCCGGCCATGCCGTGCCGGTCGATCGATTGCTGCCAGGCGAGGAACTCCTCGTTGGTCAGCGAATAGCGGTCGCACGCTTCCTCGAGCGTCAGGAGGCCGCCGCGCACCGCGGCCACCACCTCGGCCTTGCGCCGGATCACCCAGCGCCCCGTGGTCGGCGGCGGCAGGTCGGCCACGGTCAGCGGCGCGCCCGTCGGGCCGATCACATAACGCTCGCCGCGGCTGTTGGTCCGCTGCTGCTGTTGTGTTTGCAACATGGCTTTACGCCTTTCCCACCGTCATCACAGCGCAGGACGATAGGCCGCAGGACATAACAGCCGCTTAATTCCAACAGTAAAAAAAGCCCTAACCATTCAGGCCCTTTCGTCCGATAACGGCACAGTCAAGAGAGGTTGCTTTTACAACCTCTCATCAACAGTAATTATCACCGCTTAATATTTATGAGTTCTTCAAGCATCTCATCGGCGGTGGTGATGATCTTCGACGAGGCGGAATAGGCTCGCTGTGTCGTAATCAGGCTGGTGAACTCGGCGGCCAGGTCGACGGTCGAGGCTTCCAGCGAGGAGGCCGCAATGAGGCCCGCGTTGCCCTCGCCCGGGCGTTTCAGGGCGAAGTCGCCGCTGTTGATCGAGGAGCGGAAGGCGTCGCCGCTGACCGGGATCATGCCGTTCGGATTGATGAAGGTGGCCAGGGCGATCTGCGAGACCCCGCGCACCTCGTTGTTGTCGAAGATCACCGAGAGCAGGCCGGTCTCGCTCACCTGCACGCCCACCACGTTGCCGAGAGTGGCGCCGTTGGCGTTCAGCGAGTCGACGGTGGAAGCGCCGCCCAGCTGGGTGAGGCCGCCATTGGCCGAGGCGAGGCTGAAGGTCACGGTCTGGCCGTCGATGCCGAGCTCGGTGGCCCACTTGGGCGCCGTGCCGCCGTCGGAGGCGCCGATGTCGATGGTGAAGTCGTCGGCGCCGCCGAAGAGCGTGGTGGCGGTCGGGTCGAGCTTGCCGTCCGGGGTGAACTTCACGTCGCCGGAGCTGATCGGGCCGCCGCCGTCGATGTCGTCCACCGGCACGGTGTAGACTTCGGCGAACCAGGCGTTCTCGTTGCCGGCCGTCGTCGGATCCTTGCGCAGGAAGGAGATCGCCACGGTGTGCTTGTTGCCGAGCGAGTCCACCACCTGGGTCTCGATGGTGTAGTCGGGCTTCACGGCGCCGGCGGCGGTCGGATCGTCCGCGTAGGTGGCCATGTTGCCGGCGGCGTAGGTGGTCACGCCGCTGAACGGCGTGCCGGCGTTGAGGTTGCCGTTGATCTCGATCTGCGTGGTCTGGCTGACCACCCCGCCGAGGTTGCGGATGTTGATCTGCTGCAGCTTGGTGATGTCGGTGGGGCTGGTGTCGGTCGATCCGTCGGCCTGGATCGGCCAGCCCAGCAGGTAGTAGTTGGCGTCGTTGATCAGATACCCCGCGTCGTCCACCTGGAAGGAGCCGGCGCGGGTGAACAACCGCTCGTCGGCCGGCGCCAGGGCGCCCGCCTGCGAGGACACCACGAAGAAACCTTCGCCGGAAATCGCCAGGTCGGTGGACGAGGTGCTGCTCTGCAGCTGTCCCTGCTGGTTGATCATCTTGTGATTGACCGCCGTCACGCCGCCGGCGCTGTAGCGTCCCTTCACCGCCTGGGCGGTGACGATGTCGCTGAAGCTGGTCTGGTTCCGCTTGTAGCCGGTGGTGTTGACGTTGACGATGTTGTCGGAAATCGCCGCCAGGGCCGCGGAATTGGCGGCCAGTCCCTGCACCCCGGCGAGCAAAGCGCTGTTGACGCTCATGGCTCTCTACCTTCTCTGAAGTCTTTGTTGTCGTTGGGTTGGCGCATGCTGCGTTTGCCGGCCCGTCAGGCCTGCTCGGACGACGTTTGGTCGTCAGGTTGATGGATGCCGACGACGGCGGTCCAGGGCACCTTGGCCCCGCCCACCGTCAGCATGGTGGCGCCATCGGTGGTCTCGACGCCGGTGACGATGCCCTTCACCAGCACGCGGCTGGCGACCGCCTGGCCGCCGGCGTCCTTGGCCGTCACCTGCAGCGTATAGGTCCCGCCGTCGCCCAGCTGGCGCCCGTCGTCGGTCTTGCCGTCCCAGGCGAAGGTGTTCTCGCCGGACGTGGCGCTCGGCGTGAGGGTCCTGACCACACGGCCACTGGAATCGAGCACCTCCAGCTTCACGTTCCGGGCGCCCTCGCCGAGGTCGTAGATCCACTCGGCCTTGCCGTCCTTCAGCACCCTGTTGGAGCCGACGGCCGAGACCTCCTTGCCCAGCACGCTGACCGCTTCGCCGAGGCCGCGGCTGGCGTTGTCCACCAGCTTGGAGAGCAGGTCGTTGGTGAGCAGCTGCTGCTCCACGCCCGTCATCTGCACGATCTGCTGGGTGAAGGCGTTGGTGTCCATCGGCGACAGCGGGTCCTGGTTCTTCAGCTGCGCGGTGAGCAGCGTCAGGAAGGTCTCGAAGTTGTCGGCGATGCGCGTGCGGCTGGCGGCGATCTTCTGGGAGTCGCTGGTCGCGGCGGCGGTGGTTGTGGCGTCGACCATGCCTAGATCCGGATGTCGAGGCCCTGGGCCGACCAGCGGCGCAGGACGGGAGAGGGGGCGGGCGCGTCCAGGGCGTCGAGCGCGGCCTGGAAGGCGCGGCCGCGATGGGCGGCGTTGGCGGGCTGCTGCTGCTCGGCCTGCTGCTGCGGCTGGCGCTGCTCGCCGGCGACGTCGAACGACAGGCCGCCCGCGAGATTGAAGCCGGCCTGTTCCAGCGCCCTTTGCAGGTCGCTGGCCCTGGCGCGCACGTCGGCGGCGGCCTGCGGGTTGTCGAAGGACATGGCGGCGGCGACGTGGCCGTGGGCGCCGATCTCCAGGCGCACCTCGACCTTGCCGAGGCCGGCGGGGGTCAGCTCGATGTCGAAGCGGCTGGTCTTGCCGTCCAGCTTCCTGACGATCTCGGCGGCCAGGTGAGCGACGGTTTCGGGCGAGCCGCGGACGGCTGCGGGCGTCGGCGGCGCGGGTGCGGCGGTTTCGGCGCGGGCCGGCGGCGTCTCCGCGGGGCGGGTGTCGGCCGGAGGATCGGCGGACGGCGCGTCGGCAGGCGCGTCGTCCGGCCCGGGCGCGGCCTGCGCGGCCGTGACCGGCTGGGCGATGACAGTGGCGGCGGCGGGCTTCGGCGCCGCGGGTTGCGCCGGGGCGGCCGGCGCGTCGTCGGCGCCCTCCTCGACCGTCGCCGAGATGGACGCCGCCGTCGCCTTGGCCGGCCTGGCGGTCTCGCGGGTTTCCGGCGTGGCGAGCGGCGGGGCCGGCACGGGCGTCGCGGCGGGCGGGGCGCTCGGGACCGGCGCGGCCCGCGGCGGCGGCGAGTCCGGCGTCGCGGCGGCGGCGGGCGGCGCCTGCGGCGCAGCGACCGGGTCCGGGGGCGGCTGCGCGATGGCCGGCGCCGCCGGCGCGGGGCCGGCGAGGGAGGGGACGGCCTGCACGCTCGCGGTGGCCGGCCTCGGGGCCGGTGGCGAGACCACCGGGGCCGCGGCGGTCGGCACCGGCGTCGCCGGCTGGTCGGCGGCGACGGGCGCGGGCGGCGGCGAGGCGGGCTGGGCGGTCTGCGGCTGGAAAACCGGCGCCTGCGGGGCGACGGGCGCGGCGGCGCCGAGAGGCG